>JALOSP010000331.1 GCA_025458365.1 Hyphomonadaceae bacterium | reverse complement strand
CCGTCCCACCGCAAACCGGAGACCAAAGCCCCGGGGGTTCGCGCCCTCGGGGTTTTGCTTTTCGCGCACCGTGGATCGCTTGATCTGTGGACCTGGCCCCACGCCGGGTGCCGCCACTGCGCCCACGCAATGGTTGTGCTTGCAATCCTCATTTAACGATATAAAGATATCTTTATATGAAACGCGTCGCCGGGACGCGAGCTGGAACTTGCGAGTCACACGTGGATCTGATCGTTGAAATCCTCAAGGCTGCAGGCGAAGCCACGCGGTTGCGGATCCTTGCGCTGCTGTCCCACGGCGAACTGGCGGCGGGTGAGCTGTCGCTTGTGCTGGGGCAGAGCCAGCCGCGGGTGTCCCGACATCTCAAGCTGTTGGTGGAAGCCGGGCTGGTGGAACGCAGGCCAGAAGGCGCGTGGGTGTTCTTCAAGCTGGCAAGCACCGGAACCGGGTCGCGTGTCACTTCGGCGATCCTGGCCGAACTGCAGCACGAAGGGTCGGCCAACCAGCGTGACCGCGAACGGCTGGCCCAGGTCCGCGCCACCCGAGACGCGCAGGCCCAGCAGTATTTCGAAGCGGCAGCCGGCGAGTGGGAAACCTTGCGCCGCTTGCACCAGCCCGAAGCAGCGGTCGAATCAGTTCTGCTGGAAGCAGCGGGCAGTGCGCCAATCGGCCTCCATCTCGATCTCGGATCGGGCACCGGGCGCCTGCTGGAATTGTTCGCACCCAAAGCGGCACGTGGTGAAGGCATCGACAGCAATCGCAAGATGCTGGCGCTGGCCCGGGCGAGGCTCGACAGGCTTGGCAATCCGAACTTCTCGGTCCGGCAGGCCGACATCCTGTCGCTGCCGCATGACGACCAGTGTGCCGATCTGGTGACCCTGCATCAGGTGCTGCACTATCTGTCCGAGCCTGCCCTTGCAGTCAGTGAGGCGGCCCGCGTGCTCAAGCCTGGTGGCCGATTGCTGATCGCGGATTTTGCGCCGCACGCGTTTGAGGAATTGCGCGAACAACACGCGCACAGGCGGCTGGGCTTCACGTCCGACGAAATCCGCGACTGGTGCGAAGCCAATGGTCTGGGCTGGCAGGAAGTTGCGACAGTCCTGCCTGAAGGTGGCAACAGCGACCAGACTGCCGGACTGGCGGTGACCATCTGGTCAGCGACACGGCCCGCCCTCCCCGTCCCGGCTGAAAACACACCATCAAGGAGCGCCGCATGACCGGCCAGACCCAGCGAGCTGTCGCCACACCATCGATCTCATTTGAATTCTTTCCGCCCAAGACCGAAGCCATGGAGGCCCGCCTGTGGGATGCCATTGCCCGGCTCGCCCCCTTGCAGCCCACCTTCGTGTCCGTCACCTATGGTGCTGGCGGTTCGACCCGTGAACGCACGCACCGCACCGTCAAGCGGGTTCTGGACGAGACGGCCCTGAAGCCCGCCGCCCGTCTGACCTGCGTGGCCGCATCGCGCGCCGATGTGGATGCTGTGTTGCAGGACTATTGGGACGCAGGCGTGCGCCACATCGTGGCGCTTCGCGGCGATCCGCCTGCCGGTGTCGGCACTGTCTTCGAGCCGCATCCGGATGGATATGTGAACGCAACCGACGTGACTGCCGCTGCACGCCGGATTGGCGATTTCGAGGTCTCGGTCTCATTCTATCCCGAACAGCACCCCGAAAGCCCCAGCCTGCAGCACGATATCGATGTGCTCAAGGCCAAGATCGACGCTGGTGCCACACGCGCCATCAGTCAGTTCTTCTGCGAGGCCGACGTTTATCTGCGGTTCCGCGATGCGTGCGCGGCCCAGGGCGTCACCATCCCGTTGCTGCCCGGCATCATGCCGGTGGGCAATGTGAACGGCTATCTTAAAATGGCGCGCGCCACGGGAACCTCAGTGCCGGCCTGGTTCGAGCAGGCGTTTGCAGGGCTGGATGAAACGCCGGACGTACGCGACATGGTGGCGGCTTCGGTGGCTGCAGACCTTGTGTTGAAGCTGCAGCGCGAGGGCGTTGACCTGTTTCACTTTTATACCCTCAACCGGGCTGAACTGACGCTGGCGACCTGCCGCCGCCTCGGGATCAATGCCCCCACACCAGAGTTTGTGACCGCATGACATCGCCCGTTTTTGCAACCCGTGCCGAACGCCTCGCCCGGATCGAGGCGGTCGCCGCCGAGCGCATTCTGGTGCTGGATGGCGCCATGGGATCGATGATCCAGCAATTCCCGCTGGAGGAAGCCGATTTCCGGGGTGAGCGGTTTGCCCATCACGATCATCCTCTGAAGGGCAACAATGACCTGCTGGTGCTGACCAAGCCGGAGGTGATCGAGGATATCCACACCCGATTTGCCGCAGCCGGAGCCGAACTGATCTCGACCAACACGTTTTCGTCCACCTCGATCAGCCAGGCAGATTATGGGCTGGAATCGGCGGTTTATGACCTGAACAAGGCCGCTGCCGAACTGGCCCGCAAGGTGTGTCTCGCCTTCGAGACGGTGGAAAAGCCCCGTGGCGTGGTCGGTGCCATGGGTCCGACCAACCGCACCCTGTCATTGTCGCCAGACGTCAACGATCCCGGCTTCCGGGCCGTGACCTTTGACCAGATGGTGGAGACCTACACCGAACAGGCCAACGGCCTGTTGGATGGCGGGGTCGATTTCCTGCTGGTCGAGACGGTGTTTGACACCCTGGTGGCCAAGGCCGCGCTCTATGCCATAGAGGCAGTGTTTGACGCGCGAGGAGAACGTGTGCCGGTGATGATTTCCGGCACGATCACCGACCGGTCCGGCCGCACCCTGTCAGGTCAGACGGTGGAAGCCTTCTGGAACTCGCTGGCCCATGTAAAGCCGTGGTCGATCGGCCTGAATTGCGCGCTAGGGCCGAAGGAAATGCGACCGTTCCTGGCCGAACTGTCCCGCGTGGCGACCTGCAAGGTCTCGGTCTATCCCAATGCCGGGCTGCCCAATGCGTTTGGCGGCTATGACGAGACACCCGAAGACATGTG
>JALOSP010000330.1 GCA_025458365.1 Hyphomonadaceae bacterium | reverse complement strand
GAAGGCACAGCCTACATCCTGCCTGCCGCACGCAGCGGTCCTTCCTGGGCCGCATTTCCGGCAGGCGCCATTGCCGAGGTGAGTGGCGGCGTCTGGGTTGCCCGTGCGGTTCTTGTTGGTCACCGCGTCTGGGTCGAGGACGAGCGGTCGCTGTTGGTCTGGACCGGATTGCAGTGGTGCGACGTCTGCGCGCTTGGAGATCAAGCATCAGCCATGCGGGCCGCCGCCAACCTCGTCATGAACCCCTTGCTGGCGATCAACCAGCGCGCATTCTCCGGCGGGGCTCTCGCCGCGGGCGTTTATGGCCCTGACCGCTGGCGGGCCGGGCCGGGTGGTGCCACGCTGACACTTGCTGCCGACGGCACGTGCACGCTGACCGGGCGGCTGATCCAGACAATCGAGAAGGCCGGGATCGCCGGTCGCACGGTCTCTGTCAGTCTGCCCGGCGATTCTCCCGGATTGACGGTTCGGGTCGGGCCGGTCTCGGCTGTCCTTGGTGGCTCGGCAGAACAACGGCGGTGTGCCCTATTCGACGTGCCCGGTTCTGCCGGCCCCGACATCGAACTCGAATTGCAAGCGGCGGCGCCAACCAGAATTGTGACACCCGGCAACGGGATCGCCCTGCTGGCGGGCCTGGCCGACGGCTTGCCTTTTGCCGCGCGACGGATTGGCGAGGAGATCGCCATGTGCGAGCGGTATTTCGAAATCGTCCTGACAGGTTACTCCGGGCCGAGCACAGCCGGTGGGGCCAACGGCACCTCGGGGACTTTTCGCGTGGCGAAACGGCGTGTTCCGTCAGTGTCGCACCTTCAGACGGTGTCGGTCTGGAACTTTCCCTCAACCGCACCGCTCTACTTTCTGCCGACGACCTTGCACGGGTTTTTCCCGTATCGAGTCGCCACGACGTCCAACAGCGACGCGCGCTACCATGACCTGTATTGTGCCGATGCCGATTATTGAAGCCTGTTGCCGGTCGGCCAGATGGGGTTGCTCTTTGCCCGTTGCCGCAATAAGGCGGCAGCGAAGCCAAGGCAGGGGTGCGGGACTTTCGACTGTGCCGCTCCACAGAGCCTTCCCTGTCCGATCGAACACGATTGCAGATCGGATTGGGAACCGTTCCCTGCAATGGGTTGTGGCGCAACTTCGATCGATCCAGATCGCGGTGCGCCGCCGGGGGCGCACGGGTAGACCTGATGGACAACCAGAATTCTGCATTTGCCGGGAAAACGTTGCTGATCACCGGCGGCACCGGGTCTTTTGGGAATACCGTTCTCAAACGGTTCCTTGATTCCGACATCGCCGAAATTCGGATCCTCAGCCGGGACGAAAAGAAACAGGAAGACCAGCGGATCCGGTATCGCAGCAGCAAGCTGAAGTACTTTATCGGTGATGTGCGCGATCAGCGTTCGGTCCATGCTGCAATGTATGGGGTGGACTACGTCTTCCATGCTGCTGCCCTCAAGCAGGTCCCATCTTGCGAGTTTCACCCGATGGAAGCCGTCAAGACCAACGTCATGGGCACAGACAATGTGCTTCAGGCGGCGATGGACCATCGGGTGGCCCAGGTGACCTGTCTGTCCACGGACAAAGCGGTTTATCCAATCAATGCCATGGGCATGTCCAAAGCGATGATGGAAAAAGTTGTCGTCGCCCGGGGGCGTGCTGCTGTTGGAACCGGCACAGTGATTGCCGCGACCCGGTACGGCAATGTTCTGGCGTCACGGGGCTCTGTCATCCCCTTGTTTGTGAAGCAGATCCGGAGCGGACAACCGATCACGGTGACGGACCCGGACATGACCCGGTTCGTCATGTCGCTGCCTGAAGCGGTGGATCTGGTGCTTCATGCGTTCGTGCATGGTCGCAATGGTGACATTTTTATCCAGAAGGCGCCTGCTGCCACAATTCTGACCATTGCCAGGGCGGTGTGCCAGGTGCTTGGGGCGACCGATCACCCCGTGAATGTGATCGGGACGCGTCATGGCGAGAAGCTGCACGAAACCTTGCTCAGCCGTGAGGAACTGGTGGCGGCAGAGGATCAAGGCGGCTATTATCGGGTGCCTGCTGACGTTCGCGATCTCAACTACGCTGCCTACACAGAGCGCGGCGAGGTCAAGATCAGTGCCTCCGACGATTACAATTCCGGGAACACCGAGCGGCTGGATGTCGACGCCATGGCGGCAAAGTTGATGGCACTCGACTACACAAAGCGTGTACTGGCCAACGAAGCAGTCGACGCAGATGAGTGATTTCCCATGCACGTTGTAGTCACCGGCGCGGCTGGCTTTATCGGAACCAATCTTGCCTTGAGATTGAAGGAGACAGGCCGCTTCACCGTGACTGCAGTCACGCGCGAGACCGCGCCCGAGGAAGCCCGGCAGGCCTATTGCGAAGCCCACGCCATCATCAACCTGGCCGGAGTCAACCGTCCTTCGAGCGAGGCCGAGTTCTTGCCGGGAAATCTTGGACCGGTCGAGAGCATTGTCGATGCCCTCAGCCAATCAGATGCCCGGCCTCGAATCCTGCATGTGTCGTCAGCCAGAGCTCAGGACGATTCTGCCTACGGCCGCAGCAAGCTCGCCGGAGAGGAGCTGCTTGTCGGTTTTGCCGCGCAAACCGGCGCCGAGTTGAGTATTTTCCGGCTCCCGAACGTTTTCGGCAAATGGGCGCGACCCAATTACAATTCTGCGATCGCGACTTTCTGCCACAATGTGGCGCGCGGCCAGCCAATACAGATCAACGACCCGGCGGCGCAGCTGACCCTGGTTTACGTTGATGATGTGATCGATGCCTTCATTGCAGCACTCGAATCTGCTGCTCCTTTGCCACGGATCGGTGAGGTTTCTCCCACTTACACCACCACGGTTGGCGATGTTGCAGCGCTGATTGAAGGTTTCCGCACTGACCGGGATGACAATCTGATCGAAACCGTGGGGACTGGCCTCTGCCGCGCTTTGTACGCCACCTATGTCTCCTATTTGCCGAAGGCTGAATTCAGCTATCCGATC
>JALOSP010000329.1 GCA_025458365.1 Hyphomonadaceae bacterium | reverse complement strand
ATGACCGGCGCGCTGGCTGTGATGACGCTGGTGATGGCGGTGGGAATTGCCGGGGCAGCCGCCATGATGTGGTATCCGCCTTTCATTGCCATTGTCGCATCGTGACGCTGCGATTTTTTCCGCTCCGCGAATAGGCGCCCGCGCCAACCTGTGCCACCACAGCATGGCAGGCAGCGCGGAGGCAGCATGGAACTGGTCAATCTGTTCAGCTTCGAAACCCGGGCGGACGCTTGCGAGGCCCTTGCTGATATTCTCGCCGCCCGGCTGTTCGACATCCAGCAGGGCGGCGGTACCGCCCGTATCGCGCTGTCCGGCGGATCAAGCCCCGAGCCGTGCTACCGTGCACTGGCCGCCCACCCGCTGGACTGGTCCCGTGTCGATGTCACTCTCGTGGATGACCGTTGGGTCGGGCTGGATGATCCCGGCTCGAACGAGGCCATGATCCGGCGGGTGTTTTCAGCCCGCCCCGAAGCCCGCGTGACGGGCTTGCATGTCCCGGGTCTTGCTGCCCCGGCTGCTCAAGGCGAGGTCTGCGCGAGGATTGGAGCGCTGCTGCCGCTGGACGCCGTTGTGCTGGGCATGGGGCCGGATGCCCATACGGCCAGCTGGTTTCCAGGGTCGTCGGACCTGGCAGCAGCACTGGACCCGTCCGGGCATGCCAGCGTGATGGCCTATGATGCGGCAGACGCCCCGGTGGCCAAACCCTATCCCGGCCGCATCACCATGACCCTTCCCGCAGTGGCCGGTGCCGGCTGGATCGCGCTGTTGCTGTTTGGGGCTGACAAGCGCGATGTGCTCAACCGGGCACTGGAGCAGCCAGCCGAAGTTGCCCCGATCCGGGCGGTGTTTGATGCCGCCGGGGACCGGATCGCCGTGTTCTGGGCGCCCTGAAACTGGCGTGCGGTCAGCGCGGTGCCATCCGGATCGCGCCATCCAGACGGACGTCTTCGCCGTTGAAATAGCCATTGGTGATCATCGCCAGTGCCAGTTGGGCGTATTCTTCAGGAATGCCCAGCCGCTTGGGGAAGGGGACCGAAGCCGCCAGCGCATCTTTCACCGCGTCTGGCGCGGCATTCATCAGCGGCGTGTTGAAGATGCCAGGCAGGATGGTGTTCACCCGGATCGCTTCGCCCATCAGATCGCGCGCAATCGGCAGGGTCATGCCGACCACGCCGCCCTTCGACGCCGAATAGGCCGCCTGGCCGATCTGGCCGTCTTCGGCAGCCACCGAGGCGGTGTTCACGATGGCGCCGCGATCCCCGTCCTCGAGCGGTAGCAGGGACAGCATGCCGGCAGCAGATTTGGCGATGCAGCGGAAGGTGCCGATGAGGTTGATCTCGATCACGCGGGAGAATGCCTCCAGAGGGAAGTGCTTGGGCTCTCCCGTCGTCTTGTCGCGACTGGCAGTCTTGATCGCATTGCCGACCCCGGCGCAATTGACCAGAATGCGCTCCTGCCCGTTGGCCGCGCGGGCGGCTGCAAAGCCTGCATCGACACTCTCGTCGCTGGTGACATTGACCTTGCAGAACACCGCACCGGTCTCGGCGGCCATTGCCTCTCCAGCGGCCTCGTTCATGTCGAAGATCGCGACCTTCACGCCATGCGCCCGCAAGGCCCGTACCGTGGCCGCACCCAGCCCGGAGGCACCGCCAGTGACCACCGCGGCAATCGACGAATCCAGTTTCATGATCATACTCCCTGACAGCACAGCCCCGGTCGCCGCCGGGTTCAACCGCCCGTTTAGCGGTTTGGTGATGCAAGCCAAACCGGAAATGACGGGCTTGTGCAGCGTGCAAACTGCATTGCGGGTTCATTCCGGCTTCGTCTGCCCATGGACGCGGTTGCGATTTTGACGGTATGCCTGTGAAGTCATCAGACTGTTACAGACCCCGAGCGGGATTACCCGATTGGGATTACCCGAGTGGGTTCGAGAATGGAGCATCCCCGTTGAGCCAGCCCATCCTGTCCGTCCGCGATCTCACCGTGACGTTCTCCACGCCGGACGGACCCGTGCCTGCGGTGCGCGGGATCAATCTGGACATCATGCCGGGTGAGTGCGTGGCCGTCGTGGGCGAAAGCGGCTCCGGCAAGAGCCAGACCTTCATGACCGCCATGGGCCTGCTGGCCTCCAATGGCACAGCCAAGGGCTCGGTGAAGTTCAAGGGCACCGAGCTTCTGGGCATGGATGCCGACGGGCTGAACAAGATCCGTGGCCGCCAGATGGCGATGATCTTCCAGGACCCCCTGACGTCGCTGACCCCGCACATGCGGATCGGCAAGCAGATGGATGAGGTCTTGCGCCTGCACACCGATCTGCGTGGCGCGGCGGCCGAGAAGCGCTGTGTGGACTGGCTGGAGCGGGTGCGCATCCCTGAAGCGGCCAGGCGCCTGCAGCAATATCCGCATGAGCTGTCCGGCGGCATGCGCCAGCGTGTCATGATTGCCATCGCCATGCTGTGTGAGCCTGCCTTGCTGATTGCCGACGAGCCGACCACGGCGCTGGACGTCACGGTGCAGGCCCAGGTGCTGGAGTTGATGGAAGACCTGCGCAAGGATCTGGGCGCGGCCATCGCGCTGGTCACCCATGACATGGGCGTGGTTGCCCGTGTGGCCGACCGGGTGCAGGTGATGAACAAGGGCCTCTATGTCGAAGGCGGCTCGGCAGAAGAGATTTTTGCCCACCCGAAGGACCCCTACACCCAGAAGCTGCTCGCCGCTGTTCCCCGGCTGGACCGGCCCGAACGCAAGGGCGTGCCGCTGGCACCTCCACCGAAGCCCGATGCCCCTGTGATCGCCGAAGCCAGGGATTTGAAGGTGCATTTCAAGGTGCAGGTCGGTGGTGGCCTGTTCCCAAAGACCAAGCCCTTGAAGGCCGTTGATGGCGTGGATCTCACACTCCGCGCCGGCCAGACGCTCGGTGTCGTAGGCGAATCCGGCTCCGGCAAGACCACGCTGGGTCTTGCCCTCTCGCGCCTCATCTCCTCGAAGGGCCGCATCAGCTTCATCG
>JALOSP010000328.1 GCA_025458365.1 Hyphomonadaceae bacterium | reverse complement strand
TCATCGCAGGTCTCTCCGAATGCATCCCACGAAGCGGGGACGCACGCCAAACGCGCCACAATTCGATTTCCGTCGCCGGGTTCACATTGCCGCTCACCACCTCGTGTAGTGGCCGATCCTTGCGCGGCAGCCACCAATCACCGATATTGCGGGTCAGTCTGCGGGTGGCATGACTTTGAAAGGAAACACAATGAACTCCCAGTTCGACCAGTATCGGGCACGTGCGATCCCGGCTGACGGCGCGATGGACATGTCTGTTGATGCCGGGCTGCGCGCTTACATGCTCGGGATCTACAACAAGATGGGCCTCGGCCTTGTGGTCTCCGGCGTGCTCGCCTTCATCACATCCAGCGTGCCGCCGGTGCGCGACCTGCTGTTCACCGCGCAGGGCGGTCACACGGGTCTCGGCATGGTGCTGATGTTTGCCCCGATGGTCATCCTCTTTGGCAGCATGTTCATGATGCGCAACCCGTCGAAGACCGGTGCAAGCGCGCTCTACTGGCTTACCGTTGCGCTGATCGGTGCGGGCCTTGGTGTCCTTGCTCTGCGGTTCACGGACGAGTCGATCTTCTCGACCTTCTTCATCACGGCTGCGGCCTTTGGCGGTCTGTCGCTGTTCGGCTACACCACGAAGAAGAACCTCACCGGCATGGGTTCATTCCTGATCATGGGCGTGTTCGGCCTGATTATCGCCAGCCTGGTCAACATGTTCCTGCTGAAGTCGGGGATGTTTGCCATGGTGATCTCGGGTCTGGGCGTACTGATCTTCTCCGGCCTGATCGCGTTCGACACCCAGCGCCTGAAGCACGAGTATTACTACCTGCAAGGCGACAACACCGCGATGTCGGTGGCGACCAGCATGGGGGCTCTCAGCCTCTACCTGAACTTCATCAACCTGTTTCAGTTCCTGATGTCATTCCTGGGTCAGCGGGAGTAGGAACTGCAAATCTGCTCCTCCAGCAGCGCAGAAGCCCGGATCGCAAGATCCGGGCTTCTTGCGTTATGATGCTGGCGCACTGTGGTTGGAATTGGTCTGGCCACAACTGAAAGCGATCCATGCCCGCACATGGTTGCCCCGTCACTCAAACAGCAGTGCGAAAACGCCGGGATTCAGTGTAACTGCCGTTAACATCTTTTGGGCATGGTCAGGCAGCGTCTGCGTTGCCTGTCGAGGGTACCGGCAAGCCGGGGCTGTTCAGTGTTGGGGGCTGACGATGGGGCAGGAGATCACGAAACCACATCGGCAGGATGGCGGTGATCGCATGGGCGCCCGCCGGATGGCGGCGCTGGTGCTGGCCTTTGTCGCCATGGCGGCGCTTCCTGCCTGTGGCGGCGGTGGCGGTGGCGGCAGTGGAGGGGGCGCCAGTGGTGGGGGACCGGTTTCGCCACCGCCTCCAGCAGCTTTCAGTCAGACGGCCAGCGAGGCTGCGCGGTTTCTCGGGCAGGCTACCTTCGGGCCGACACCAGACACGGTCGATGCCCTGCGCACCCAGCGCCCGTCGGACTGGATCGCCGAACAAATGGCCTTGCCGGTCGGGCGTTCGGCTGTCACCCACATGGATGAGCGGCTGGTCGAACTGCGGGCTGTCAACGCCAATGCCAATCTTGGTCCCAACCAGTTCTACGAGTATTTCTGGCGCGAGGCAGCAACGGCGCCAGACCAGTTGCGCCAGCGGGTGCGGTTTGCCTATTCGCAGATTTTCGTGATCTCGCTGGTCGACGACAATGTCGATGACCGGGGGGCAGCCAGCTATTATGACATGCTTGGCGCCAACGCCTTTGGCAATTTCCGGACCTTGCTGCGCGACGTCAGCCTGCACCCGATGATGGGGCGCTATCTCACCCATCTGGGCAACCAGAAGGAAGACCCCGCGACCGGACGGACGCCCGATGAGAACTATGCCCGGGAAGTCATGCAATTGATGAGCATCGGACTGTTCATGCTCAACCCGGACGGCACAGTGCAGACCGATGCCAATGGTGTCGCGATCCCCTCCTACACACCGGCTGACATCAGTGGCCTCGCCAAAGTGTTCACCGGGTTTTCCTGGTTCCACACCAATCCGACCAATTCCACATTCAATGGCGGCAACCGCCAGGCAGAGGCGGTGATACGGCCGATGATCGCCTATCCTGCTTTCCACTCCACCTCGGCCAAAACCTTCCTTGGCCAGACCATCCCGGCGACAACGACGCCCAATCCGATGGGCGATCTGGACCAGGCTCTCGACGTGATCTTCAACCACCCCAATGTCGGGCCCTTCATCGGGCGCCAACTGATCCAGCGGCTGGTGACGTCCAACCCCAGCCCTGCCTATGTGGGGCGGGTGGCTGCGGTGTTTGCCAATAACGGCGTGGGGGTGCGCGGCGATATGGCCGCCGTGATCCGGGCGATCCTGCTCGATCCAGAGGCGCGCACCGTGCCCAGTTCCAATACAGCGGGCAAATTGCGCGAACCGGTGGTGCGGCTCGCCAATTGGGCGCGCGCATTTGGCGCCACGTCGAACTCGGGCACCTGGCTTGTCAATTCGACGAGTGCGACCACGTCGCTGGCCCAGTCACCGCTGACGGCGCCTTCGGTGTTCAATTTTTTCCGCCCGGGTTATTCGCCGCCCAACACGGCCATCGGTGCCGCCGGGCTGGTGGCCCCTGAGCTTCAACTGGTCACCGAGGTCACGGCGGCGGGTTACGCCAACACCATGCAGTCGGTGATCAACAGCGGGATTGGATCGAACACGGATGTGCGCGCTGCTCTGACGGCAGAGGTCGCGCTGGCCGGTGATCCTGCCGCACTGGCAGACAGGATGAACATCCTCCTGACCTATGGCGCGATGTCCAGCGGTTTGCGTCAGCGGATCATCGATGGTGTCACCAGCATCACCATTCCGGCCGCCACCGGCACCAACCAGGCCGCCATCGATACCGCCCGGCTGAACCGCGCCAAGCTGGCCGCCTACATGACCATGGTCTCCCCAGACTATCTGGTTCAACGCTGATCGACAGGGGCAGGGA
>JALOSP010000327.1 GCA_025458365.1 Hyphomonadaceae bacterium | reverse complement strand
AAGACCAGCACATGCTGCGCAATCACTTGTCCCAATTCTCGCCTTCGATTTCCGCTTTCCGGACGGTCAATTGCGGTGTATACATAATGGATATACCCAGCGAGACCAGCATGACTGCCATTCGGACCAAGACCTTTCGATCCGGCAACAGCCAGGCGGTTCGCCTGCCAAAGGCGGTCGCATTTGCTGATGACACGGAGCTGGAGGTGACGCGACAAGGGGATGTCGTGACACTGCGACCAGTCAGTGACCGGCTGGCCAGGATGTGGGCGCTGCTGGAGGCGTTGCCGGCGCCAGGGGAAATCGAAGTGCGCGATTTGGACGAGATCCCAGAGCCCAGAGGGCTGTGATCCATGTTCTTGCTGGATACGAGTGTACTGATCCCATTGCGCGACAAGGATCCGCTCATTTCGGTCCAAATCAGAGAGCTCGATGGTCCTCTCGTGATGTCTGTCATCAGCCAGATTGAACTGGAAGGCGGTGTGCATCGCACGCCTGCAATTGCTGCTGCCCGGAGGGCACGGTTGGACGCCATGCTCGATGCCATTCCCGTGCTGGCGCTGACAGAAGCTGAAGCGCGCATCTATGGGCAGATTGTCGAAGCAGCCGGTTATTCACGTCGCAAGTTACTGGACAGGATCATTGCCGCGCAGGCGTTGGTTATTGGGGCGACACTCGTGACCCTGAATCCAGACGACTTTGGCGATGTGGAGGGGCTGGCCATCCAGGAACTGCAGGCCACTCCACCGGGATGATGCGACCGTGGACCGGGCAAGAGCCACCCCCTGCAACAACTGTCCCATTTTAAACCACGGATTCACCCGTCGCCTGTAGAAGGGTGTCAACGCCCGCGCTGTCCTTGTGGTGGGCCGACCGGGAAAACCCGGCGGTGGCGTGCAGATTACGGTGGGTATCTCCGATGGGACGCACGGTTCTGATCGTCGACGACGATCCGGCTCAGCGCCGCTTGCTTCAGGCGGCCGTGGAACGACAGGGCTTTGCCACGCGCACCGCCGAAGACGGGGCGCAGGCGGTGGCACAGGCGGCCGATCCGGCTGTGGATGTGGTGCTGCTCGACCTCGTCATGCCCGGCATGGGCGGGATGGAGGCGCTGGGCGAGATCAGGGCCAAGCGCGAGGACCTGCCGGTGGTGGTGCTGACCGCCTCCGGCGGGATCGACACGGTGGTGAAGGCCATGCAGGCCGGCGCCACCGACTTCTTCGTCAAGCCGGCCAGCCCCGAGCGGATCATGGTATCGATCCGCAACGCCCTGAAAGTGGGAGAGCTTTCCACCGAAGTGCGGCGCCTGCGCAAGAAGGCAGCCGGCAGCTTCAGCTTTGCCGATATGGTGGCCAGCGCGGCTGCCATGCGCCCGGTGATCAAGCTGGGCCAGCGCGCTGCGGCCTCGACCATCCCGGTTCTGATCCTGGGTGAGAGCGGGGTCGGCAAGGAAGTGATTGCCCGCGCCATCCATGGCGAGAGCGAGCGGGCCCACCGGCCGATCGTGGCGGTGAACTGCGGTGCGATCCCGGAAAACCTGGTGGAAAGCATCCTGTTCGGCCACGAGAAGGGTGCCTTCACCGGCGCCCACGACCGGCACAAGGGCAAGTTCCAGGAGGCCGATGGCGGCACGCTGTTCCTGGATGAAGTCGGCGAGCTGCCGCTGGATATCCAGGTCAAGCTGCTGCGCGCCCTGCAGGAAAGCGAAGTGGATCCGGTGGGCTCCAAGATGCCGGTCAAGGTGGACGTCCGCATCGTGGCCGCCACCAACAAGGATCTGGCGCGCCTCGTCGCCGAGGGCCGGTTCCGCGAGGACCTTTATTATCGCCTCAACGTGTTCCCCATCGATGCCCCGCCGCTGCGCGAGCGCAAGGAGGACATCCCGGCTCTGGTCAAGCACTTTGTCGGCCGCTTCAATGCCGAAGAGGGCAAGCGCATCATCGGCGCCGCCCCAGGCACGCTGGCCCTGCTCCAGGCCTGGGACTGGCCGGGCAATGTGCGCCAGCTGGAGAATGCGATCTTCCGGGCCATGGTGCTGTGCGACGGCGACTATCTCCTGCCGGATGACTTCCCGCAGGTGCGTGCCGCGCTGCCGGACTTTGTGCCAGAGGCTGCCGCCACCGCAGCGGCCACCACGCCGCAACTGACCGCTGCTGCGAGCGCAGAGGGCCATAGCCTGTTGCAACTGCCGCAGGTGCCCCAGCTGCTGGCTGGGGTGGTGACCCAGGCCGAGGCGTCCAGTGTGTCGCTGTTCGACCCGCAGGGCCATCTGCGCACCCTGGAGGCCATCGAGCGCGATCTGATCGAATATGCCATCGATCTCTATGCCGGTCACATGACCGAGATCGCCCGCCGCCTCGGCATCGGCCGCTCGACCCTCTACCGCAAGCTCAAGGAGTATGACCTCGAAGAGCATGCGACCCGGGTGGCCAACGGGTAGGCTGGCCGGCGCCAGCCCCACTGTACCCTACGAATTTGTCATCTGGCGGCCAGCTTGACCTCTGGCCGCTGGCGCGCGACAGCCAGACCTTCCGATAGGGTCTCGGGGAGCTGTCATGCGTCGCCTTCTTGCCATTCTGGCACTTTTGCTCGTTCCGGTTGTCACGCCGTTCAGTCTGGATGCACAGCCGAAGCCGCAGCCTGGCTTCCCGCAGGACCGCTATACCGATTTCAAGGCCGACCCGCTGGTCACCTATGGCACCCTGCCCAATGGCGTGCGTTATGCGATCAAACGCTGGGAGCAGCCGGACAATGAAGTGGCGATCCGGGTGCGGTTCGCCGTTGGCTCGCTGGCGGAGACCGACGAGCAAGCCGGTCTGGCACACTTCCTGGAGCACATGGCTTTCAACGGCTCGACCAATGTGCCGGAGAATGAGTTCGACCGGATGCTGGCCCGCGAGGGTCTGGCCTTCGGGCCGGACACCAACGCCTACACCTGCTTCGACGAGACTGTTTACCAGCTCGATATGCCCAATGCCGAGAAGCTGCCGCTGGGTCTGATGCTGATGCGTGAGACCGCGT
>JALOSP010000326.1 GCA_025458365.1 Hyphomonadaceae bacterium | reverse complement strand
AAGCAGGATCATGGTTGAAAATCCAACGAAAAAGGCCCCCGTCGCCGGGGGCCTCGATCAGTCCGGACGGTGCCGCATGCCCTTGGATCAGGCTTCGGCGTCGTCGGCCTGCGCCCCGCCACGGCCAACGATGGTGGCAATGGTGAAGTCGCGGTTGCGGATGGTCGGGCGGACGCCTTCGGGCATGGTCACCGACGAAATATGGATCACGTCGCCGAGCTTGGCGCTGGCCAGATCGACTTCGAGCACTTCTGGAATGGCCGAGGCCTTCACGTCGAGCGAAACAGTATGGCGCACCACATTCAGCGTGCCACCGCGCTTCAGACCCGGGCAGGTGTCCTCGTTGAGGAACTTCACCGGCACATCAACCGCGATCACCGAGTTTTCTTCCACGCGATACAGGTCGAAGTGGACCGGGGTGTCCTTCACCGGATCCCACTGGATGTCCTTCGGGATCACCGGCTGCTTCTCGTCACCGTATTGCAGTTCGACCATGTGCGACAGGAACTTGCCAGACCGGATCGCCTTCAAAAGCTCGTTGCCCTTGGCAGCAATTGCCACAGGGCCGCGCGGGCCGCCGTAAAGGATGCCCGGCACCATGCCTGCGCGGCGGGTTTCACGGGCGCCGCCGGTACCGGTGCGGTCACGCACGTCAACATTGATCACGATGCCGGACATTCCGGATCTCCATTCGCTGGTGTTCTGCAAAAACAGCGCCGCCAGCAGACTGCAAGGCGGCGCCACAAAATCTCAAGACGCGGGGCACTAACTGAAAGCGCCGGGGATTTCAACCGCCCGCCAACAGCGCGTCTGCGGTTGACGCTTCAGGCTGCTACAGCGTGCAGCAAATCCTGGGCTTGTTGGAGTTCGGCGGCAGAAAAGCCATATTCCAGCCGTTCTGCCTGTTCGCGGATCGCCGCTCCGCCACCCAAAGCCACAGCCCGGCGCATCCAGGCCCAGGCCTCCAGCGGATTGCCATCCGTCAGGTGCATGGCAGCCAGTTCACGGGCAGCCTGCCAGTGCCCCGCACGGGCGGCCTGTCGAAACAGGATGCGGGCTGCCGTCAGATCCCGACGCCCGCCTTCGCCATCCCGACGCATCCGGGCCAGTCCATACAGCGCATCCCCATCGCCGACGCCTGCGCCATCGGCATAGAATTCGGCGGCACTCTCGGCATCGCGGTCTTCAATCGCCGGGCTGTTGAGCAAAGCCGCAAGCCCTGCATTGGCCCGCACCGAGCCAGCTGCGATCGCCAGCTGGTAATAGTGCAGCGCCGCATCAGGCGCATGGCGCACGCCGCGCCCGGTGGCCAGCATGGTGGCGACCTCCTCCATCGCGTCGGCACTGCCACGCGAAGCGGCTTCGGTGAACAGGCGGAAGGCCTGCGCCATTTCGGTGGCGCTGGCGCCCCGGCGGTTCAGGCAACGCGCGCCTGCGACAAGGTGATCATAATGGTCCATGAACAAGGAGATAGGACCTTGTGCGCGCAAAACGAGTGCAATAACACCCGCATCGCGAGCGGTCCGCCGAGGCCATGTGTACTTTACGGGGCTTGGCGTCGTTTGTGTGCGTTGATGGTATCGGGCGTCTGTCGGGTTTTTGCAGTTCATCCGCCGCCAACCGCCTGATGGACGCCCCTCTCGGGCACTCCGCGGTCAGACCAAGGCTGCCGCACCCGTCCTGCCGCGCTTGACCAGTGCGTCGAGCGCCTCGCGCACGAAGGTGGCATGCAGGATGATCCCGATTTCCAGCCGCTCGTCCGTCAGGACCACCTGCTGGGCCAGCATGCCTGCGACGAACTGGGCCTCATGGAAGTCTGTGGAACCGACCCGCTTGCGCGACCGGTCCGACATGTAGACCGGGCCTCCCGAATTGCCGGCGAAAACCGCAAAGTCCATCAGGAATGTGGGAAACTGGCTCGACGGCCACAATGGATAGGACGCCACCCTGCCCGCACGCAGGATGGGAAACCCGATTTCGTTGGCCGACAGTCCTCGCGGGTAGCCCAAAGCCAGCATTTCGTCGCCCGGACGCACGTCGAACGCACTGAGATCTTCATCATCGGCCAGCATTTCATACGGCACTGCAAACTGGGCAACGCCCTCAGGCGGCTGGGCGACGATCACGGCAATGTCCCGCTCCGGATGACGGAGCCATTGTGGGCCGTTGATTGGATCGCGAATCACAATGTTCATCGGGACGCGGCGCCACTGGCCGCTCTCGTCGGCCACCCGCCAGTGAATGGTGGCTTCCGGTTTCTTCATCCGGTCGAACACATGGCCCGCAGTCACAATGGCCACACCGGCCGACCGGGCGCCCATGCCGTCGAAATCAGGCACACCGGCGGGCATCCGCACCAGCCAGCCGGTCCCGACCGTGGTCAGGCCGTCTTCCTGGCGCTGCTCCAGTTTGAAGGTGGCCCGCATCAGGCCCATGTTCAGATCGGTCGTCGCGTTTCCTGTCATGGCTGGTCCGCACCCCAAAGCGGCGGGTCAAGCGATGCGGGAATGACGCCCCTCCAACATCAATGACCGACAGGTGAAGAAATACCCCAGATCAAGTGGATTTCATAGCCTGATGCGCCGCCACGCTCAGCCCGGCACACAATTGCGTTGCATGCTGGCATCCACGCACACCATCCCATCGGCAAGCCGACCCTGCTGGATTGACGGAAGCACTGACGGGGAATGAAAAATGGCTGGGGTGCTAGGGATCGAACCTAGGAATGTCGGTACCAAAAACCGATGCCTTACCGCTTGGCGACACCCCAACACGCCCCGCACCGCGAAGTGCCCAGGACGGAGGGGCCACTTAGTCCGGGTTCCCGGCCTGATCAAGAGGCGCCTGCGACACCGCTCTCGCCCGCGCCACCATGATCGAAAGCCAGGTCCGCACCAATGATGTCAGCGACGTGGTGCTGCAGACGGCCATGCGGGTCGTTGCGCGCGAGCTGCTGGTGTCGCCGGAACGTCAGGCTCTGGCTTATGCCGAACTGGAAGTGCCAACCCCATCGGGGCGCCCTCTTTGGAAACCGCGCGACTTCGCAAAACTGGCGCAGGCCGCCCACGTCAGCGCTGGTGACCGTGTGCTGGTGATTGGCGGGGCTGGCGGGTACTCGGCGGCCGTATTTGCCGCGATGGGCGCCATTGTGACGGTTCATGATCCGCTGGCGTCTGACCTCGTGCTTGAGGGTGTCACGATCAGTACCGGTCCGCTGGATGGCCCGCCTGCAGGCCCGTTTGACGTTGTATTCGTGGACGGCGGGGTCGGGCGGGTTCCAGAGACCTGGCAATCCATCCTGGCGGTCGGTGGGCGCTTGTGCGTGATCGAACAGGCCGGCCCGATGGGCAAGGCGCGGGTCCATACCCGTACCGAGGCAGGTGTGTCTGCACGGACCGTGTTTGACGCAAGTCCGCCTGCCCTCCCCGGCTTCGAGCCGGCAGCTGGTTTTGCGTTCTGATCAAGCCAGGCTTGGATTGCAAACTTGTCCACCGGAACGCGCAGGTCGGCAGTTGAATGGCCGTGCCATAGCGGCTTGGCATGGGTCGGCTTGGTGCTACCGGGCGACAAACTGACAGAATCAGCGAATTAACCTGTAGTTCAGGGTTTCAGCCCACCGCTTC
>JALOSP010000325.1 GCA_025458365.1 Hyphomonadaceae bacterium | reverse complement strand
CTGATACCGGGCTGTGCCGACAGGTCGGCCATGAAGGCAGGCACCTCGTCGATCGGCAGAGCTGCATGGTGGCGTATCTGCCGGGCCTTGTTCCTGGCGGCGGGCAGCGCCTTCTCCAGGTAGCCGCGCCAGCGGGCGGGGTTCTCGCCGCTGCGGTACTCGCGCACCGTCGCCCAGTCGAGGATGTTCTCGATCCGCCCGCGCAGACGGCTCGCCGTCTCGGTCTTGGTCGACCAGATCGGATCGAGCACCTTCATCACGAGACCGACCGTGATGTCGGCAACCGGCAGGCTGCCGAACACCGGATAGGCATAGGTCCGCAGGGTCGAGGTCCACTGGGCCTTGTGCTTATCGTTGCGCCAGCTGGCCTGGTGGGCCTTCACATAGGCTTCGGCGCACTGCTCGAAGGTCATCTCGCGGGCCTTGCGCAGAGCGGCTTCCTTGCGTGCTCGGTTGCGCTCCTCGATCAGGTCGGTGCCCTGCCGTGCCTGCAGCCTGACCCTGAAAGCGGTCTCGCGGGCTTCGGCCAGACTGACGTTCTCAAGGCTCCCGATCCCGATCTCCCGGATCTTGCCGCTGTGGGCACGGTACCGGACCAGCCACGATTTGCGGAAGTTTCCGAGTACCGGGTGCTGCGTAACCTGCAGGTACAGGCCGCCGCCATCGGCATGTCGGCCGGTGCGAGTCGTTGCGCGAATGCCAGCCACGGTGAGCTTGTTCCTCAGCCCGGGCATGGCAGTTTATCCGACAGTCGGGTGCGTACCCACATCTCAGTACCCACAAAATACCCACATCAGGGGCGCCACAGCCCGGAACGAAGCGAAACGCTGCGAAACCGGAATCTGGCAGAAACCCGAATAATATCAGAAAATTGGAGCAAAATCTAGACCGAAGGAAACCGGCCTAAAACCAAAGGTGGCGGAGAGGGTGGGATTCGAACCCACGGTACAGTTGCCCGTACGCCGCATTTCGAGTGCGGTGCTTTCGACCACTCAGCCACCTCTCCAGCGGTCTTGGTCAAGGGGCGCGTCATAGGGCATCGGGGTGGGGCGGTGCAAGCGGGGTGGCGACATGCTGTGCAGCAGCCGGGGGTGCGGGCGGCTGCGAAACTTGGCAGGAGGGGGTATGAATCGGTCAACCGCACCCGAATTGGCCCCAGATGCCCCGATTGCCGCATTTGATGTGGATGGGACATTGACCTGGACGGATTCCTTCGTGCTGTTCCTGCGCTGGGTGGCGGGCACCGGGCGGTTCGGCCTGACCATGGCGTCGGTGGCCCCGGCGCTTCTGGCATATCGGTTGGGCATCGAGGATCGCGATCACGCCAAGGCGGCAATCGTCGGCGGTTTTTTGGGCGGGATGAACCTGTCGGCCTATCAGGCAGCATGCGCTGCCTATGCGGCGGCGACCTATCCGCTGATCCTGCGGGACGATGGTGTCGCGGCGGTGCAGGCTCACCGGCGGGCAGGGCATCGGGTGGTGCTGGTGTCGGCCAGTCTGGAGGATTATCTGGTTCATCTGGCCGCCATGATCGGGGCTGACGCCGTGGTGGCCACACGGCTGGGTGCCACTGGATCAGATGGCGTTCTGATGGAAACATCAAAACAGAAGCAATCTGATCGAATTCAGAAGTCCAGTGCGCAACTTCGTTTCCTTGGAAACGAAACGCGCACTGGGCCTGTGCTGTCGGGCGCGCTTGCCGGGCAGAATTGCTGGGGGCCGCAAAAGGTCGCCCGTCTGCGCGCGGCGTTTCCATCGGGCAGGATCATCGCCGCCTATGGCGACAGCCGGGGCGACAGGGAATTGCTGGAAGCCGCCCGCGCCGGTGGCGGGCAGGGGCATTTGTGCCTGTTCAAGGATGAGCCAGACGACAAGGGCGCAGTTGCACGTCGCCTCTGGTTTGCACCCAGGCAGTCAGTTTGAGCCGTCTCAGTCTGCACCGTCCCAGTCCGGCGTCACCCGGCGCCAGTCGGCACAGCGGTTGCGGGTCCAGGTCATCTGGCGCTTGGCGTAGTGGCGGGTGTCCAGAATGGCGCGGTCTGCGGCGGTGGCCAGGTCGATCCTTCCCTCGAAATAGGCACACAGCGCGGGCATGCCATGGGCGCGCATCACGGGTAGATCCTCATCAAGCCGACGGGCCCACAAATGATTGGCTTCATCCACTGCGCCGGTCTCGATCATCCGGTCAAACCGGGCCTCGATCCGGGCATAAAGCGCATGCCGGTCAGCCTCCACCACCAGCCCGGTCGAGGTGCCGGGGGCCAGGACAGGCGGGGCGGGTTCGGCCTGCCAGACATGCAGAGGCTTGCCTGTCGCCTCCACCACGGACAGCGCACGCGCAATCCGGCTGGTGTCGGCGGGCACCAGCCTGGCAGCCCCCACCGGATCAAGACCGATCAGGCGTTCGAGCGCGCCTTCGCGGTCAGCAGAGACCTCGGCGCGGATGGCAGCGGCGGTCTCTTCAGGAATATCCGGCACGTCGGCCAGCCCGCGTGTCAGCGCCTCGGCATAGAGGCCTGTGCCACCGGTGAAGTACAGCGCGGTGCCTGATGCCTGTGCGGCCTCGATCAGGGCCGACGCCTCGCGCAGCCAGGCACCGGTGGAAAACCGGATCGCGCCGTCCACATGGCCGAACATGTGATGATCCACCCCGCCCATCTCGTCTGGTGTCGGGCGCGCGGTCAGCACTGCCAAGTCGGCGTAGACCTGCATGGAATCCATATTGACCACGCAAGCCTGCTGGCCACGACGGATCAAGCGCTGCGCCAGCCGCACGGCGAGTGCGGATTTGCCTGACGCAGTGGGGCCAAGGATGAGAGTGATTGGTGCGCGCGTGTTCATGATCTCATCCCCGCGCCAGCGGCAGCAGCATGGTAAACCGGGCGCCCAGGACCGTACCGTTCTTGTCGCGCCGGTTGGTGGCGGTCAGACGGCCACCGTGAGCTTCGACGATCTGTCGGGCGATGGACAGGCCGAGGCCCGAATGAGTTCCAAACACCGCCTGGCCATCCGGACGGTGGGTGTAGAAGCGGGCAAACACTT
>JALOSP010000324.1 GCA_025458365.1 Hyphomonadaceae bacterium | reverse complement strand
TTTGTCCAGCAGAACCCCTGGCTCGATGGCGTCCGGCTGATCGTGCGGGTTAACAACCTGACCGACAGCTATCAGGAAGTCCGTGACAGTAGCGGCGCAACCCCTCCGGCCTACCAGCGTCTGCTGCTCGAGCCGACCGGCCGGTCGATCGAGTTTGCGATCCGCAAGCAGTTCTAGCCGGTCTGCTGCCTTGACGGCGCTGGTCAGGCGGCCCACGAGCCAGGGATGACACGTTCCGGCGGACCCGACAGACCGACACGCGGCCCCACGCGCAGCAACGGGCCGCGCAAGCCTCCACCTACAGCTCGAGGCTTGCGCGTCCTGCGCCAGGATGTGAGCGGTCAGGATGCACAGGCGGGAGGACGACCCCCGCACCGGCGACCGGCACGCGGCCAACCTGCCAGTCCTGACCCTGCACGGCATGCTGCAGTCCTGTTGCTCTGGTCTGTCCTGGAGGACCGACAGACGCTGGATGATGCCATGGGCGCCTGTCAGCCCTATCGTGCTCTGGAGCCCCGCGACCGAGGCTTTGCTGCGGCCATCGTGCTGGCAACACTGCGCCGGCTGGGCCACGTTGACCGGCTGGTTTCGGCCAGTCTGGACCGACCCCTGCCAGACACAGCCCACTATGTCCGCGCCCTGCTGCGACTGTCGGTCGGGCAATGGCTTTCGGGCCTCGCACCTGATCATGCAATCGCATCCAGTGCCGTGTCGCTGGCCCGCGCCGACCGGGTGGCCCATGGCATGGCGGGCCTGGTGAATGCCGTCATCCGGCGCGTCCAGCGCGAGACAGATCGCAACAGCCTGCGTCCGGAGGAGGCATTGGCCGCACCTTGGGCTGCACGTTGGGCACGGACGCTGGGGCCTGAACGGTTGTCGGTGATGGCGGGCGTGCTGGCGAGCCAGCCACCGCTCGATCTGAGTGCACGACCAGACTTTGACGTCTCGGTTTTGCAGGGTCTTGGGCCAACAACTCTGCCTGGGGGTGCAATCCGGCTTGCCCGGTCGCCTGCCGACATCCCGAGCCTGCCGGGCTGGGGTGATGGCCAGATCTGGGTTCAGGATGCTGCTGCACGTCTGCCAGTGATCGCCCTGGGTGATGTGGCTGGCCGCACAGTGCTGGACATGTGCGCTGCACCCGGCGGCAAGACCCTGCAACTGGCCGCCGCCGGAGCGGTGGTCACATCAGCCGATAGCGACGCCAGACGCATGGCGCTGGTGACCGAAAATCTTTCCCGCACCGGGTTGCAGGCCCAGTGCATCGTTGGAGATGCGCGAACGATGGTGCCAGACGCGTTGTTTGATGCCGTGCTGCTCGATGCCCCGTGCAGCGCAACCGGCACGGGGCGCCGCCATCCCGAAGCACAGTGGATCCGCGACCCCCGCGACGTAACCCGGTTGCTGGGTGTCCAGTCGCAGTTGATTGCCAGTGCAGCGCGACTGGTGCGGCCAGGCGGGACGGTGGTGTTTGCAATCTGCTCCATGGAAGCCGAAGAACAGGACGCGGCGCTGGCTGCCGCTGCCGGCGCAGGGCTGGTGCTTGATCCGCTCGGGTTGGATGACTGTCCAGGATTGCCGGGCGAGGCCTTCAAGGCGGGAACAGTACGCACTGCACCTGATGTGTGGGCAGACCTTGGTGGCATGGACGGGTTCTTCATTGCGCGCTTCATCCGGACCTGACCCGGTCATCAGCCGGGCCAGCCGCCGTCAGTCAGCCTGTTCGCGCACCTTCCCCATCAGCGTCAGTCCCGCAGCA
Source organism: Hyphomonadaceae bacterium (assembly GCA_025458365.1). Lineage (GTDB taxonomy): Bacteria > Pseudomonadota > Alphaproteobacteria > Caulobacterales > Aquidulcibacteraceae > JALOSP01. The sequence continues at coordinate 1,295 of JALOSP010000324.1, read as the reverse complement.
AACAGCAGCAGGATCGAGAACAGGCCCGCCTGCTGGTTGCCGGTGGCTGCCGTGATGAGCCACACCAGCAAGGATCCAAGCCAGGTGGTGGCTGATCCGGCCAGGGCATAAAGTCCGAAAAACCGGCCTTCCATCCCCGTTGGTGTCACCCGGGTCAGCATCATGCGGCTGGAGGAGTAGCATGCGGTGATCGACACCGCGACCATGGCAGCAACGGCCAGGAACACCAGTTCGGGCAGGGTTGGAAACAGGAAGCCGGGCAGAAAAGCTTCGCCTTCGGTGACCGGCACGAACAGGATCGACCGGGGCGTGATGGTGGACATCAGAATCAGCGCGCCGATGATGACACCAAGCTCGACCATGATCGCGCGCTTGGGCCCCAATTGACCATCCACCCGTGCCGCCATCAGGCCGCCAGCGATGGCGAACACGCTCATCAGGATGCCATAGGCAGCCATCTGGGCATCGCTCCAGTCCAGCACACCCTTTGCGACGATCCCGCCAAACACCAGCAATGCGGTCTTGCCATCGGTGTAGAGCATCCGGGCAATCAGATACCGGGCCGCATTGGGATGGTTGGCAAACAGCCCCTTCACGGTGGTGACCAGATCGCCCAGACCTTCGCGGACCGCCCGAAACGGCGGACTTGCAGGGCCGCGCGGATCACGCGTGTTGAAGAACAGTGGCAGGCTCATCAGAAGAAAGAGACTTGCCACGATGACCGGCACGAACCGGCTGGGTTCGTGGCTGGCCCGGTCCAGGCCGAATAGAGGTTCGGCCGGGATGCCCGGCGCCGAGACAGTCCCGGGAAGCGCCAGCCCCCACAATACAAACAGCAACATGGCCAGCGACAGCAGGCTGCCGCTGACGTGCGCCATGCCGGAGGTGACAGAAATGGTCGCTGGCTTTGCCGCGCCGGTCAGCATGGAATTGTGCAACACTTCGTTCCACGCATAGAGCTGGCCGAGGATGATCAGCAGCACGGCCAACATCACCAGGCTGATGCCGCCACCAGAGCCGGGCGGCGCTACGAACCAGAGGCAGGCGATCAAGCCGGCGAGGCCAAGCGTGACCAGCGCCAGGATGGGTTTCTTGCGACCGAGCCGGTCAGCGATGGCGCCAATCGCTGGCGCCGTGAAGGCCGTGATCAATCCACCGATCAGCGACCATTGCGCCACAAGCGTTTGCCCGCGTGCAGCATCGCCGATCACCGTGGCAGCCACATAGGGGATGAAAATGTAGATCGTCACCAGCACGACATATGGATCGCGCCCGCCTTGATAGAGCGACCAGCC
>JALOSP010000323.1 GCA_025458365.1 Hyphomonadaceae bacterium | reverse complement strand
TGTCGACTGGTTTCGCCCGCGCCCAGCCTGCGCCCGCGGCCCCGCGCGACGCACCCTTCCCGATGCCCGCCCCGGCCCCGCAGATCGGTTCGGTGGAAAGCCGTGATGGCATGATGCTGGACGGATTGTGGAAATGGGTGATCGATCCGTTTGACACTGCAAGGCGCAAACCGCGCGACCGGCGCACCGTGTGGCGCGATCTGCAAGAGGATGTGATCGCAGGCCCGCTGATCGAATACGAATGGGCCTCCTCGCCTGACATGCTCTTGCCGGGTGACTGGAACAGCCGCGAGCGGGAATTGGCCTTCTACGAAGGGACCGCCTATTTCCATCGCAGGTTTGACTTTGCAACGCGCCCGGACGAGCGAGTGTTCCTGCAATTCGAGGCGGTGAACTACCGCAGCACCGTGTGGCTCAACGGACGCGAACTGGGCCATCATGAAGGTGGCTTCACGCCCTTCAGCTTTGAAGTGACCGGGATTGTGCAAGCGGGCGACAATCACATCACGGTGCGCGCTGACAACCGCCATTCCAACGAGACCTTGCCGGCAAGCGACTTCGACTGGCAGAATTACGGCGGGATCACCCGCTCCATCCGGCTGTTGCGGACACCCGCGACCTTCATCCGGGACTGGTTCATCAGACTGGAAGGCGGCCAGATCGTGGCTGATGTCTGGCTGGATGGCCCGGCCAGATCGCGGCAGCCTGTCTCGATTTCGTTCGAAAATTCCGGATTGACCATGTTCGGCGTCACCGAAAGCACCGGCCACGCCCGCATGACATCGAGCCGACCGCGAGACCTCGAACTCTGGCAGCCGCAGCGCCCGATCCTGCAGCCGCTGTCGATCCAATCGCCGGTTGAGACCCAGACCGACAGGATCGCACTTCGCACCATCGCCACGCGCGGCAAGGAGATCCTGCTCAACGGCCAGCCGGTCCTGATCAAGGGCATCGCGCTGCATGAAGAGGCACTCGGCGCCACGGCCAGCCGCACGGTCTCGCTGGCGCAGGGCCGGGCCTTGCTGGAAGAAGCCAAAGCCTTGGGCTGCAATTTCGTGCGGCTGGCCCATTATCCGCATGCGGCCCATATGGCCCGGCTGGCGGACGAAATGGGGCTGATGGTCTGGGCCGAAGTGCCGATCTATTGGGAAGACGTGAACTATGCCTCGGCCCGCACCCTGACTTTGGCCAAGGCCATGGTGGAGGAATTGATCGTGCGCGACCGCAATCGCGGCTCGGTCATCATCTGGTCGGTGGCCAATGAGACCCCGCAGACCGAAGTACGCACGCGCTTCCTGACTGCGGTGATCGACCATGTTCGCAGCCTTGATGGAACGCGGCTGGTCTCGGCGGCGCTCGACAAGAATGTCGATATTGGTGGCGTTGCCGATGGCGAGACACGGATCAATGTGCGCGATGAATTGGGCGCCAAACTCGATGTGATCGCCATGAACCAGTATGAGGGCTGGTATGGCAACCGGCGGCCCGACACGCTCGATCAAGTGACCTTCTCGACCACTTACGACAAGCCGATGGTGTGTTCGGAATTTGGTGCCGATGCGCTCTATGGCCATCGCGGCCCGAAGGAAGAGCGCTGGACCGAGGATTTCCAGGCATGGCTGTATGAAGCCACGCTGAAGCGGCTGGCCGAGACGCCCGGCATGGTCGGCGTGATCCCGTGGATCCTGAAGGACTTCCGGTCTCCACGGCGGTGGCATGGCCGGTTCCAGTCGAACTGGAACCGCAAGGGCGTGATCGACGAAACCGGCAATCGCAAACTTGCATTTGCCGTGCTGCGCGACTTCTATGCGGGCTGGAACCTGCCGGGCGGGCGATGATTGAAGCCACCAGCACCTCGGTTCCAGTTGAGGCAGGCGGCCTGCTCCAGGACCTGTTCAAGACAGCGGTCAAAGCGGTTGACCCGCTGACCTGCCTGACACCAGTCCTGCCCCCGGCCAATACAGGCGGGCGCACCTGTGTGATTGCTATTGGAAAGGCCGCAGGCGGCATGGCGCTCGCAGCCCGCCGTCGCTACGGCCCGGATGTCGGCGGGCTGGTGGTGGTGCGCCACGGCATGGTGGTGGACCAGGCGGCCCTGGGGGAAGGGTTCGAAGTTGTTCATGCTGCCCACCCCGTGCCAGATGCGGCCAGCCAGCGGGCGGGCCGCCGCGCCCTCGAACTGGCCGCCACATTGGGTCGTGGCGACAGGCTTCTGGCCCTGATCTCCGGCGGCGGGTCAGCGTTGGCTGAAGTACCGGTTGCAGGGTTGACGCTGGACGACCTGCGCGACCTGACTATTGCCTTGCTGCGATCGGGTGCGCCAATTGGCGCGATCAATTCAGTCCGCCGGGCGCTTTCAGCCATCAAGGGCGGAGGCCTCGCGGCCGCGGCAGGCGATGCCACCGTTGTCACATGCGTGATCTCGGACGTTCCCGGCGATGATGTGACAGCGATTGCCAGCGGTCCCACGATTGCCAGCCCGCCAGGTGATGATCAGGCTATTGCCATTCTCGACCGCTATCGGCTGGCGGCACCGGAAAATGTGCGCCTGTTGCTGCGGCGGGCTGATAACAACAGCCGCCTGATCCGCCGGGACCCGGCACCGATTGTGGCCGCCAGCGGTGCAGTCGCGCTGGCTGCTGCCGCCGGCCTCGCCCGCGAGCGTGGAATCGCAGTGAGCAATCTGGGCGACAGGCTGGACGGTGAAGCACGACAGCTGGGCTGCGACCATGCCGCCCTTGCACTCAATCTGCCACACCGGGGTCCGGCGCTGATCCTGTCGGGAGGCGAGACCACAGTGACTGCGACGCCAGGTGCCTCAGCCCAAGGTCGCGGTGGGCGGAACCTCGAATATCTTCTCGCTCTGGCCATCGCGCTGGATGGTGCAGCCAGTATCAATGCCATTGCCTGCGATACAGACGGTCTCGATGGGTCCAGCCATGCCGCAGGGGCAGTCATCACGCCATCGACCCTCCAGCGCGCCAGGGCACTTGGGATCGACCCCGATGCCTGCCTTCGCGCCCATGACAGCCATGGTTTCTTCGAAGCATTG
>JALOSP010000322.1 GCA_025458365.1 Hyphomonadaceae bacterium | reverse complement strand
ACAATCTGCTGGTGGCGAACGGTGAGCCCGTGCTTCCTGCGCCGAATGCCCAGGTCACACAGGGCATGATTGAAGGCTCCAATGTGGTGGCCGTGCGCGAACTGACGTCGATCATGGAGATCAGCCGGGCCTACGAGAGCGCCAGCCGCCTGCAACGGACCGCCGAAGACCTTCGAAAAACCGCCATTGACCGGCTTGGCCGGATGCAGGGTTAGGCTGATGCGCCAGCCCGCCTTTCCTGACTTTCTGGAGACCTGATCCCCATGCGTTCGATGAACATCGCTGCCACCGGCATGCTGGCCCAACAGCTGAATGTCGAGGTGATTTCCAACAACATTGCCAACATGAACACCACCGGGTTCAAGCGTCAGCGGGCCGAGTTTCAGGATCTGATCTATCAGAATCTGGAACGCCCCGGCGCCTCGACCTCCGACGCCGGCAACATCGACCCGACCGGTGTCCAAGTCGGTTACGGTGTGAAGGCCGGTTCTGTGTACCGGATCACCGAACAGGGCAGCCTGACGCGGACCGACAACCGCTGGGATCTGGCCATCAATGGGCGCGGTTACTTCCAGGTGCTGCTGCCTGACGGTCGCACCGGTTACACCCGCGCGGGCAACTTTTCTTCTTCGCCGACCGGCCAGCTTGTCACCGAAGATGGCTATGTGGTGCAGCCGGAAATCACAGTGCCGGAAAATGCGCTGGACTTCTCGATCAGCCCGGCTGGCTCTGTGCAGGCGATCATTGCAGGCGAAACCGCCCCACAGGAGCTGGGCCAGTTGACGTTGGCAACCTTCGTCAATCCGGCAGGTCTTGAAGCGATTGGCGACAATTTGCTGACCGAAACCGCCGCATCAGGCCCGGCAACTGTCGCCGCCCCTGGCAGCCCCGGCATGGGAACCGTGAACCAGAATTATGTCGAGGCCTCGAACGTCAATGCGGTGTTCGAGATTTCGGCCCTGATCATCGCCCAGCGCGCCTATGAAATGAACTCGCGGGTGATCAGCGCCTCTGACGAGATGATGCAAGCCACCTCGCAAGTGTTGCGCTAGGTTTTGCAGGGAGGCGGGCCAGTGCTGTCGAATCCAAGTGACCGTTTGCCAAGGTGGCTGCGCCCGTTGCTGGCGCTCATCGCTTGTGTGCTGGTGGCGATGGCGTCTGCCGGACAGGCGATGGCCGAACCGCGCTTGCGGACCGCCCCGATGGCATCGGGAGACCACATCACTTTCGGCGATCTTTTCGAGGATGCCGGGGCTGCAGCCAGCCGTCGCGTGGCACGGGCCCCAGCTCCAGGCCAGACTGTGGTGTTCGATGCACCCATCCTGCAAAGTCGCGCCAATCTGGCGGGCATCGCCTGGCGCAATGCAGAAGGGGTCAACCGCGTGGTTGTGTCAGGCGGTGCGCGCGAACCGCGCGTGAGCCGGTCAACCACCCTGGCCACAGCCTCGCCAGCGCTAGCGCCGGCAGACGTCCAGACTGCCCCCCGCGAAATCGCCGTTCTGGCCCGGCCCGTCAGCCGTGGCGAAGTGATCGCTGCCAGTGATGTGATGTGGATGGAAAGCCCGCCCGCCGCACCACGCGACGCCCTGACCGATGCCGAGGCCATGATCGGCATGACCGCGCGTCGCAATCTGGATGCCGAACGCCCACTGCGGTCCAGCGACTTCGGCCCGACCGCGCTGATCCGGCGCGGTGAGCCGGTCACACTGCTCTACGAAGCTGGTGGCCTGAAGCTGACCATGCGCGGTCGTGCGCTGGCCAATGCCAGTGCGGGTCAGACCGTGCGGGTGACAAACCTGTCGTCCAATCGCGTGGTCGAGGCCATCGCCGAAGCCGAAGGGGTCGCCCGGGTCATGGGTGCCGCCACGTCTGCCACGATCAATCCCGTTCCAGGAGCCCGTTGATGGCCAAATTGAAGACCCTGCCTGTCTTGCTGCTCGTGCTTGGCTTGGCCTGTGGCTGCGCCTCGACCATGGAGGATATCCGCAATGCAGGCCGCGAACCGGAACTCACCCCGATCCAGGATCCGACATTCGATGCCACAGGCCGCCGCCAGGTGGTGATCCCGCAGCCCCCGCGCCAGGTGACCGGAGCTGCGGCCAATTCCTTGTGGCAGGCCGATCAGCGTCACTTGTTCGCCGACCCGCGCGCCAGCAGGATCGGTGACATCATCACGGTCGAGATCGAGATTGATGACCGTGCCCAGTTCAACAATAGCTCAAGCCGCAATCGGTCATCCGAGAGCGAGGGCGGGGTGACCAATTTCTTCGGGCTCGAAAATCTGCCGGGACAGGTCCTGCCACAGGGCTTCGATCCATCCCGGATGGTTGGCGTGTCTGGCTCGGGGACATTCAACGGCACGGGCGCGATCCAGCGCAATGAACGGGTCCAGCTGGTGGTTGCAGGCATGGTCACGCAGATCCTGCCCAATGGCAATCTTGTGGTGGCGGGCCGTCAGGAGGTGCGGGTCAACAACGAAGTGCGCGAACTGCTGGTGTCGGGCATCGTGCGGCCCCAGGACATCAAGGCTACCAATACGGTGCGTCACACCCAGATGGCTGAGGCCCGTATCGCATATGGTGGCCGCGGCCAGCTTTCGGCCTATCAGCGCCCGCCGGTGGGCCAGAGCGTGATCGAGGCGATCAGTCCGTTCTGAGGCAGGTCAGCCAGGTCGGCGAACGCGCTGTGGTTCGGGCATGTTGATCTCCGCCGGCAGTCTGCCGCGCAGTCCCCAGCGCCGGTTTGGTTTGTCGATCACAAGCACCAAGCCCGCCATAGCACCAGCGCCGATGTTGGCGTAGTCCGGCCCGCCATCGACCGCGCCCAGAGTGCCAATGCGGCTGGTCAGACCTCCGAGCGCAAGCGGCAGGTCAACCCGTCCGACATGCAGGGCATGGCTTGCATCCACCATCGCCACACGACCGACCTCGGGCATGCTGGCCTGTGGCGCAAGGCGCTGCGCGAGTGTTAGAGTCTGTCAGGATGATATAGAAGCGTATCCGGCATGACGGAGGTATGCCGCGCATTCGTCTGGATGGAAGGCTTTGAGGGTTTCACCGACGCGC
>JALOSP010000321.1 GCA_025458365.1 Hyphomonadaceae bacterium | reverse complement strand
GAGATGAACCCGGTGTTGGTCTGGTTGACCGAATGATAGACGGTCGAGGTTTCCGAAGACGCGGCGCTGGAATTGGCCGCTGCAGTCGAACCCAGCGTAATCGAGCCGTCGTTGCAACAGGCTGCACCAAAGGCCCAGCTGTTGACTGTGCTCGCGTTGGATTGTGTCGCGCTCAAGGTGGTGGGACCGTTGGCCACGGAGCCGCCCACGACATTGGCGGTCGCCGCCGACGACATGCTCAAGGTACCCAGTCCCGGGGCCGTTGTGACCCGTCCGATGGCTTCGATCGTCCCGCCGCCAGCGGTCTGGATGAATGCCAGGTCGATGCCGCCGCAGCAGGCTTGCGCCTGGGCGGTGTTGCCGAAGGCGGTTGTGGCCTGAAGGACGACACCCGGCACGGCCGACAGGGTCGTGATTTCGCCAGTTGCGCGGACATCGGCGCTCAGCGTCTGCGACGCGCTGCCAATGATCCCGACATTGCCTATGGCCGAGGCGGTCAGATTGTTGCCCAAGGCGGTCGAAAGCCCGGTCACGCTTGTGGCGGTGATTTCCGCCGGGCTGCCGTCGGTCGGCGCAGGCGTCACCACGATCGATTGGCCATTGATGGTCACAGTGGCCGTAACCGGCGCGCTCTGGACCTGGTCGCTGCTGACAACGCTTGGTCCGCAGGCCCCCCCGATCTCCGGGCTGCCAGCTGGCGGAGCGGTGCCATTGCAAACTGGTGCGGTTTGCGCCTGTGCGGGCGCGATTGAGGCGAGCAATGCGGCCAACGCCACACCCCCGGCCAGTGCGAGTGTCTTCACCATCCCGTGCTCCCCCTGCTTTTGGAGCGATTTGTTCCGGTCTGAAGGCCTTTGCGCGCCGGGCCGGGACGGTGCGCTGCCGGTTTGCAGCCCGAGTGGCACCTTGCTGGTGTCACACAGTGCAGAGGCGGGCGGATCTTCGTGTCCACACCTGTCACCCTGCAGGGGCCTTGATGGTAAAGGCCGGTCTCCTGGTGGAGACCGGCCCACACCGTTTCAGATTCTAGTGGCGGCCGCGCAGGCCACCGTCACGGCTGCCGTGCCAGGCGCCTGGCTGTTCGCGGGTGGCACCATTGCCCACAGTTGCATCCGAGCGTGGGACAAAGGCACCGGTGGTGCCGATCGGGCCCATCGGGTCACCGTTCGGGCCGAAGGTGTCGCCGCACACGCTGGCGCCCGGGACGCCATAAATGTTGGCCATCATCTCGACCACAGCACGCTCGACCACCGAGCGCACGGCCAGCTGGACCGGCTCCTGGCTGCGGCCACCGACACCCAGGTCGACAGTGATGTCATCGAAGAACTGGAAGTAGCCGAGGCCGACCTCACGTCCGATGATCTGCTTCTGGTAGGACACCACATCCACCACTTCCAGCGTGCGGGTGTCGATCAGGCGCAGGTCGAGACCCACGTTCATGACATACAGCTTGCCGTTGATGATCCCCTTGGGGTCCGACGGATCGCGGTCACCCACGAAGGTGTCAGTGCCGACCGAACGGATGTTGTAGTTCAGCTCGGTGATGCCGCCGATCAGATAGAAGTCCGATCCGGGGACCTGACCTGCCAGGATCCGACGGAAATCGGCACCATCTTCGCCGATCAGGCGGTTGTTCGCGTAGCGCAGTTCCAGTTCCGACACCGAGGTGTCGAACCGCTCGACGAGGCGGGCGCCGGACTTGGCCAGGGCCGAGATCGCCATCAGCGATGCGCCCTGAGTGACCTGACGGCCACCTTCGAAGTCCGACTTGCCAGTGTAGTCGAGGATCCGGCCGACAGCGACCCGGGGTCCGCGGATGTTGTTGGCGCGGGCATAGTTGGCCAGGCAGTTCAGGGCGCCCGAATAGGGCGTCGGGTTTGCCGTCACCGGAGCATTGCCGATCGGACGGGCATAGTTGCCGCCAGGGCCAGCCACAGGCGACACACAGCCGGTGAGGGCAACCGCACCAGCCAGAGCCAGCGCAGGAACCTTGAAGCGCGACAGCGCGGTTTTCACAATCTTGGTCATCAGAAGTCGAGCCCCCCGTTCAGCACTTGCTGGGCGTTGTTTGCAGTTGGTGCCGCACAGCCGGTCGGGGCAGTGTGGCAGGACGAGTTGTGACCCGAGCCGGTTCCGTTGATGATCACGGTCTGGTCGCCATTGTTGATCTGTGTCGAGTTGACGATCACGGTGTTGAAGCTGCCCTGGGTCGTCACGTTCAGCTGGTTGCCGATCGCGTAACCGGACAGGCCAAGCCCGCTGCCGCTGTTGTACAAGCCGAGCGGCAAGCTGGAGAGGTCGTCACCGACCACGATCCGGCCGTCGACGATCACGCGATTGCCGTTCAGGTCACGGGTGCGCGCATCATAGGGACGGGTTTCGTCGCCAGGGTTGATCCCGTACGGACGGCTGAACTCGTTGGCATAGCCAGCGCGCGATTGTGCTGCAGCTGGCACTGATGCCAACACCGCCGCCGACACCAGCGCGACACCAGCCACGCCAAAGGCGAGGCGGGCAATCCGGCCACGATCGCAGGCAATTTCTGCCTCGTTTGGTGTGGCTTGTTCCATATCGTCACTCCTCTTGGACGCTTCTGCCGCTTCCGGTTGCAACCGGCGTGCCAGTCCGCCACTCAGGCCCAGCAATGCACTTTTCACCACGATACCCCTTTCTCCCGGAGCGCGAGTTGCGGGGTTTTCAGCGTCTGATGCGCCGTTTTGGGCCTTCTGGACCCATCGTTCGCCCCAGACCGGCTGGATCGTGTCCCAAAACGGGTCGATCCGGCTGCCCTTGTTCTCGTCTCGCCTCCGGCTTTTGCTGCAGGGTTTTCCCTGTCTGGTTCCGGTTCCGGCATGGTCTGACCACCACGACACACCTTGCAGTGCGCTGCAGCAGATCGCCGTCCTGAAGCTTCACCCCTAAACGGCAGGGTTTTCGATATGGTTAAACCTAACGCGACCTCGTGCAGGGCCGCTGGCAGAAGGGTCTTGAAGGTTGCACCCTGACCGGGGCGTGCTAGAGGGGCGGTCATGACGCATCCGGACCGCCGACTCGCCGATCCGACC
>JALOSP010000320.1 GCA_025458365.1 Hyphomonadaceae bacterium | reverse complement strand
CCATCGATGCTGGCCTCCCGCCCAGCAGCAAGCATGAATCACAATCCGACCCCCAGGGGAATCCCAATTCGATTCAGATCGCACCTGACAGACTCTAGATCGTCTGTTCGACCCGGGTCACTTCGGGCACATAGTGGCGCATCATGTTTTCGATGCCGTGCTTCAACGTCATGGTGGACGACGGGCAGCCCGCGCAGGAGCCACGCATCCGCAGATAGAGTACACCAGTCTCGACTTCGAACCGGTCAAACTCGATGTCACCGCCATCTTGCGCGACGGCGGGGCGCACGCGGGTGGCCAGCAGCTCCTCGATTTCCTTGACCACCTGTGCGGTGTCGCCGTCATAAATGATCGAGGATGCAGTGGCCGGTTTCACCGGCATCGCGCCTTCCATGACCGGGCGGCCAGACACATAGTGGTCCATGATCGCGCCCAAAATGGAAGGCTTGATGTGCGCCCATTCCACATCCTCGTCGCGGGTGACAGTCACGAAGATGTCGCCCAAAAAAACCCGTCGCACCCCGGCGACCTTGAAGATCGCGCTCGCCAGCGGTGACACAGCGGCGTCCTCGGCGGTCAGGAACTCGGCAGCGCCTTCATCCAGCACGATCCGGCCGGGGAGGAACTTGAGGGTTGACGGATTGGGGGTGATTTCGGTCTGGATAAACATGGCCCCTATGTGCGACCGGGCCTGCACTTTATCAAGACACTTGTGATGCCTGCCACGTCACGGATGCACGACCGGCCCAACCCATGGCCCGAAAATCGGTCCGGACAGGATCAGTGCTGGATCCGGCGCCGCATCATTGCCGCTTCCACCGTGTTGGCCAGCAGCATGGCAATCGTCATCGGCCCGACGCCGCCGGGCACCGGCGTGATGTGGGCGGCATGGCCCACCACCTCGTCAAACGCCACATCGCCGACGAGGCGGGTGGCGTCCGGGCCCCTGTCAGGTGCCGACACGCGGTTGATGCCGACGTCGATCACCGTGGCCCCGTCGGCCACCCAATCGCCCCGCACCATCTGGGGCCGCCCGACGGCAGGCACCAGAATATCGGCGCTGCGACAGATTGCAGGCAGATCGCGAGAGCGGGAGTGGGCAATCGTCACGGTGCAATTCTGCTCGAGGAACAGCAGCGCGGCGGGTTTTCCAACCAGGATCGAGCGGCCAATCACCACGACATGGGCGCCCGCAATCTCGCCCAACGCCGCCTTGGCCAGCACCACGCAGCCCGCCGGTGTGCAGGGCCGCAAGCCTGGCCGACCCAGCACCAGCCGCCCGGCGCTGGTCTCGGTAAGACCATCGACGTCCTTGTCCGGGTCGATGCAGGCAATCACGGCATTGGCGTCGAGATGGGCGGGCAGTGGCAGTTGCACCAGAATGCCATCAACCGACGGATCACTGGACAGGGCGCGCACCTGGTCCTCCAAAGCCTGCTGGCTGGTATCCGCCGGCAGGCGGAACTCGCGGCTGTCCATGCCGGTGGCAGTCGTGCGGCGCACCTTGTTGCGCACATAGACGTGGCTTGCCGGATCATCGCCGACCAGCACCACAGCCAGAGCGGGCGTGACCCGATGAGCGGCCTTCATCGCCGCCACTCTGGCAGCGACTGCCAGATCGCTGGCCTCGCCTGTCGCCTTGCCGTCAATCAGCTGCGCGCCCATCTGGTGTGATCCCTGTCCATCGCTGCAATGCCGCGTCGAGTGCGGCTGGATCACCATTGATGCGCAGCGTCTTGCGCCGGTCGGTGAGGCCGCTCTCAAGCGTGATGGCCGTCTTTGGCACAGACAGACCGTCGGCGACCAGTGCCACAAGGCCCCGGTTCGCAGCACCATCTTCGGGTGGCTGCGCAATCCGCAGTTTCAACCGGGAAACGCCGTCGGCTCCAAGCTCGACGCCGGTCAGCCCAGGTCGCTTTGCGCCGGGCGCGACTTTCACACGCAGAAGAAGTGCACCGTCGGCAGCCAACCAGACACTTGAGGCTGTGTTCACCCTATCAGAACGGGATCAGCGGAACTGCGAACATCTGCAGGAACTGCACGCCGATGATGGCCACCACCGGGGTCAGGTCCACACCGCCCAGTGACGGGATCACCTTGCGCAACGGGTTCAGCACCGGGGCAGTCAGCCGGTCGGTCAGATCCAGCACGGTCGCAACCAGCTTGTTGCGGGTGTTGACCACGTCAAACGCCACCAGCCAGCTCAACACTGCGCCGATGATGATGACCCACAGAAACAGACCCAACACGGTCTGCAAAAGCCACTCAACAGGTCCCACGGCGCACACTCCAGTTCTCGCGGCACACTGTCGCGCCGTTGCTGACGGTATATCGTCAGTCGCGACGTCCAGTACAAGGGGGGCCAGCACAAGGGAAAGTGTGCAGCCGTGACGGTGCAACCCAACACGTTCCGGGCAGCTCTGTCCCGCTGGCTTGACGCGCGCCGGACCGGCACCCTATAGCCGCCGAACCAGATCGCGCTGCGATCACGGGGCCATAGCTCAGTTGGTAGAGCGCGTCGTTCGCAATGACGAGGTCAGGGGTTCGACTCCCCTTGGCTCCACCATTTCCCAGGTACCGTATTCCCACCTCACATGGTTTGCTGATTCGCGTGACAGGTGCTATCCGGTTTCAAACCGGCATGACCCGTGCAACCTGCGGGGCATGAGCGACCAGCGTATCGAAATGGACCAAACCGGCTACACCGTCCGTGCGCCAGACGATCCGCAGACGGATGCGGCCGCGGTAGCAGAGCACAATGGTCCGGGCGCGTCGGTCTGGTGGCGCTTGCTGCCTGCGCTCCTTTTGATACTGGCGTGGTTGCCGGGACTGGCGGGTGCGCTCACCGAAATCAGCACACCGGGTTATGCAGCTGTCGTGCAGGCAGCTGGCGGACCGTTGGAACAGGGCATGCTGGCCTGGTTCGGGCCGGCCGGACCGTCGCTGGCCGCGCCACTGGTGGCGCTGGTCAGTGCGGCGGGCGTGTGGCTGCTGACACGGTCTCTCGTCGGTGCGGCCATGCTGGTGGCCCTGGCCTTCGTGGTGCAGGCTGTCCAGGTCTTCAGTCCGAAGGCGCTGGCCATCGCGTTCGTTGTGGTGATTATCGCCGCCTGGTTGCGACCCTGGGCGGCCTGGCCTGCATTGGCCGTGCTGTTGTCTGTGGTTCTGGTGACCCGGGCCTTCGCGGAGCGTCCATGGTGCGGGGCGATTGCCGCGCTGTGCTGGGGGCCGGGCCTGTTCCTCGCTCAATTGTTTGGCGAGACCAACGGCTTCAACGGTGGCGTGTTTGCATCGGCGGAGGACCCGGCAGCGCGGCTGAGTGTGGGACTGAACACGACAGCAGCTGCCGCAAGCGTCGACTGGTTCGGTGCAGCAATGTCTTTACTGGCCATCGCCTTGCCGTTGATCATTCTGGCGGTGCTGGCCTGTGGCGGGGTGCTGCTGTGCTGGCTGACCGGCGACCGGCGCAAGCTGGCAGCCACGGCGGCTTCGATTTTCGTAGCCGCCAGCCTTGTGGGCGCGCTCGGCTATGGTGATGCGGAAGCCGCACGCTTGCTGCTTGACCCCATGCTGCTCGGTCTGGCTGGCGTCATCGGGCTGGTGGCACCGGCCGCAGCGCGCCGGTTCATGGCCCGAAGGACCGCCCGGGGATCCTGATCTGGACAGTCAGCCAGGATCGCCCAAGGCCTCGGTCACACCGAGGGCAACAGGCCGCTTTCTTCGGGATCACCGACTTTCTTCAGCAGCGCATTGCGCAGCTTTTTCATCGCCTGATGCTCGATCTGGCGGACGCGCTCCTTGCTG
>JALOSP010000319.1 GCA_025458365.1 Hyphomonadaceae bacterium | reverse complement strand
CGATCAGCCAGCGATAGGCTTGCAACAGGATGGCAGGCCCCAGATACCGGTCACCATTCCACCAATAGGACGGGCACGAGGTGGAGCAGCAGGCACACAGGATGCACTCATACAGCCCGTCCAGCTTCTCGCGATCTTCGGCAGATTGCTTCCACTCGCCCTGCGGGGTCGGCGTGGTGGTCTGCATATAGGGTTCGATCGAGGCATATTGGGCATAGAAATTGGTGAGGTCGGGCACCAGATCGCGGATCACCGGCATGTGCGGCAGGGGGCTGATGGTCAGCACCTTGTCCGAGAATTCCTCATGGCCCTTGGTGCAGGCCAGCGTGTTGCGCCCGCCGATATTCATCGCGCACGACCCGCACACGCCTTCCCGGCATGAGCGGCGGAAGTTCAGCGTGGAATCCATCGTGTTCTTGATGTGGATCAGCGCGTCCAGCACCATCGGGCCGCAGGCGCCCACATCCACATCATAGGTGTCCCAGTGCGGGCCCTTCCCGTCAGCCGGATTGTAGCGATAGACCCGGAAGGTCCGCACCTTGGTCGCACCGGCGGGTGCGGGGTGGTGGGTCCCCTTGGAAATCTTCGAATTGGCTGGCAGGGTCAATTCAACCATGGTGTGTCGCTCTCCCAAGAGCACGCGTGTGCAAATCAGTCTTGTCTGCTCTGCATCCGATCTAGTGCATGATCGCCTAACGGGCAAAGCGGCAATCTGACATGGACTGCAGAACACGGGGGGAAAATGGCAGCGGCGCGGCGATGGACAGTGTGGAGGGTGGCACGAACCGCGCTGGGCGTGATCGGATTGTGGATCGCCATCGTGCTGGCAGGCGTGTTGATCGCCTATGGCCGGGCCTATTGGAACGAGGGCGGTGGGCGCGAAGTGAAGTTCGCCGTGGACCGGCGCACGGACCCGTCCGTGCCCGGCAAAGTCGTCGTCCTGGCCACGCGCAGAGCCGAACCACACAAGAGCTTCCTCGTCGGCCACGTCTGGGTGATCTGGCCGGATCAACCGCCCATCCCGGGCATGGGCAACCGCCAGGCGGCCTGGGGCCATTATGGCGATCCGTTCTGGCCTGCTGTCGGGGCCGTCGCGCTCAATCTGGTCAATCCGGTCGCGCTCGCCACCGGGATGAAGCCGGTACCGGGGCGGCTGCTGCCGGACTATTATGTGCCACCGGAAATGCTGATCGAGATCACTGTCGATGCGCCGACCTATGCCCGCGTTCTCGCCGTGCATGAGCGCTGGCGGGCCGAACAATTCTATTCGGTACGACCGGGGGTGCATGGCCCACGGATCGCCTGTCAGGACTATGTGTTTGATATCGCCGCAGCGGCGGGGCTCGCCGTGCCGGACCGGTTCTGGATGGAGTTTCCCTACACGTCCTGGCTGCGGCTGCTGGCGGCGAATGGGCTCGATCCTGCCCCGCCCGTGGCTTCGCCATAGCCGACACCTGTCAGATACAGGCCCCAGGCCGGGGCCACCTGCCCGCACTTTGCCCGGTCGCGCGCTGCCAGCGCATCGGCCACCCAATCGGCGCTGCGCGCACCTCGACCGACATCGACCAGCGTGCCGACCATCGAGCGCACCTGATTGTGCAGGAAGGAGCGTGCCTTCAGATGGCAGTGGATTTCCGGCCCGGTCGGCGTGTCCACGGCCACCAGATCGAACTGGTCGAGCGTGCGGACGGGTGACTTGGCCTGGCAATGGGCGTTGCGGAACGTGCTGAAATCATGGGTGCCGACCAGATGGGCCGCCCCTGCGCGCATGGCCTCAAGGTCCAGCGCCACAGACACAGCCCAGGCCCTGCGCACGTCCAGCGTCAATGGCCCGCGTCGCAAGGCGATCCGGTAAAGATAGCTGCGCCAGATCGCCCCGAACCGGGCCTCGAAATCAGGTCTGACGGCCTCCACATCCAGCACCGCCACCGGCCCAAGGTCGCGCAGCCAGGCGTTCAACGCCTCCTTCAGCCGGAACGGGCGCCAGTCCTTTTCCAGATCCACATGGGCCACCTGCCCCGTAGCGTGCACGCCAGTATCGGTG
This sequence comes from Hyphomonadaceae bacterium, assembly GCA_025458365.1. Taxonomy (GTDB): domain Bacteria; phylum Pseudomonadota; class Alphaproteobacteria; order Caulobacterales; family Aquidulcibacteraceae; genus JALOSP01. Next base: position 1,025 of record JALOSP010000319.1, on the reverse strand, counting down.
CGCCCGGCCACTGACAGCCGCCGCAAGCCCCCATCAATGGCCGTGATCGCTTTTTCAACCGCGTCCTGCACGCCGGTGCCACCCGGTTGCGACTGCCAGCCGGTGAAGGCGCTGCCGTCATATTCCAGCAGCAGCCGGTAGCGGCCCATCAGCTGGCGCCTTGCAGCCCGGCAGGTGCGCTGGTGTCAGGTGTCACCCGCAATGCCTTGATCTGGTTGCGCTCCTTGCGCACCACCTGGAAGCGGTGGCCGTGGAAAGCGAACTCCTGACCGATCTCGGGGATGGTCTGGCTTTCGTGCATCACGAGGCCCGCCACCGTCACGGCCTCTTCATCGGGCAGGTCCCAGTCCATAGCCCGATTGAGATCGCGTACCGGCACCCAGCCATCGATAAACACCGCACCATCGGGCATCGGGCGCACGCCTTGAACCGCCACATCATGCTCATCCATGATATCGCCAACGATTTCTTCGAGAATGTCTTCCAGCGTCACCAGCCCCTGCAGCGCGCCATATTCGTCCACCACGAGGGCAAAGTGGCTGCGCTCCTTGAGGAAGTTTTCCAGCTGTTCCTTCAATGTGGTTGTGTCGGGGATGAATTTTGCAGGGCGGATGATGCTGTCGAGCGCAATTGCATCCATGTCGCCGCGCGCCACAACGATGGCGGCCAGCACGTCACGGGTGTAGAGTACGCCGATGATGTTCTCTGGATCGTCACGCCAGACCGGCACGCGCGAGTGCGGCAGGTTCACCGCCTGGGCGATCAATTCGCTGACCGGCAGATCGGCGTCAAGCGCCTTGATCGCCTGACGGTGGATCATCACTTCGGACACATCGAGCTCTTCCAGATCGAGCACTCCGCCCAGCCGGTCACGGTCCACTTTCTCCAGATGGCCTTCCTGGGCGCCCAGTTCCACGGCACCGCGGATTTCCTCAAGCGCCACCTGTGTATCGACCACTGCGGCTTTCACCCCGATCAGGCGTAACAGAAACCGCACGATCCCGGTCAGCACGAACATCACCGGG
>JALOSP010000318.1 GCA_025458365.1 Hyphomonadaceae bacterium | reverse complement strand
CGGATCAGGACACGCATCGAGCAAGCGATATCGCCAGTGCAGGTGATCAGCGCACAACAGCTGCGGGAAAATGGCAATGTCGATATCGACCAGGTGCTGCGCGAACAGCCGGCCTTTGCCCCGACAATCGGTCAGACCACGTCACCAGCCCTTCAGGAATCCCATGGGGCCTCGACGATCGACATGCGGGGCCTCGGCCAGAACCGGTCTCTGGTGCTGGTCAACGGCCAGCGCGCGACCCCCAATGGCTTTCGAAACTCGGTTGACATCAACACGATCCCGTCAGCCCTGATCGAGCGGGTCGAGTATCTGACCGGCGGTGCTGCGGCCGTTTACGGGGCAGACGCGGTTGCCGGTGTCACCAATTTCATCCTCCGTGACAACTTCGAAGGCGGCGACATCACCTTTACGGGGAGCGTGGCTGAAGAAGGCGACGCGGAAAGCTACACCATTGGCGGAACTTTCGGCCGCAACTTCCTTGATGATCGCCTCAACCTGACCGGCCATGTCTCGTACACCGAGCGCGGCAAGCTGGAGCGTGCAGACCGCGATTGGGCGGCGGTCGAAGTCGATGACACCGGCAATCCGAGGCTGAATATCGCCCAACCCGCTGGCGGCATCTTCACGATCAATTGCACCGGTTTTGCGACTGGTGCCGCCTTGAATGCGTGCAACGCGCGGCGTTTCAATCTCACGAGCCTTGGCGGACCTCCATCCAATAACGCGATCGCATTCCGGGAAGACGGCACCGTTACGGTGCCGCCGCTGTCAACCAATCAATCTCGGTTTGGTGCATTCATCAATCCGTCAGAGCGTGTGAACGTTGCCCTGTTCGGCAAATTCACCATTTCGCCGATGTTCGAACTGTATGGCCGTTATCAGGATGCGGCTATCATGTCGGAATCCCAGAATGTGCCGGTTGCAGTCAGCGTGGGTTTCCCGCTGGCAACTCCAGTCCTCATCCGGCGTGACAATCCATACCTGACGCCGGCGCTGCTGGCAGTCTTCAATCCGGTGTTCAATCGCAATCTGGACGGCACACCCGGTGGGACGGATGCCGTTCTGATGACCGTCAGCCGGACGCTGACCGAGCTGGGCCCGCGGATCGACGAGACCGAACGGACAATGACCCAGACCGTGTTCGGCCTGCGGGGCGAACTGGGCGGCGGCGTGCGCTACGACATCGTGCGCATCGATGGCGAGAACACTGAAGTGGTCACCCGCTTCAACGCCGGCCTTGCTGCGCGGGTGCCCCAGGCTGCCAATGCGCGCCTGGTGAATGGCGTTGCCCAGTGTGTGGATACCTCGAACGGCTGCGTGCCAGCGAACCTGTTCGGCCCGAACTCGTTGAGCCCTGAAGCGGCTGCCTGGATTGCCGCCGATCCATTCAATTTCAACACCCGCGTGCGGGAGCAGAGTGTTGCGAGTGCGACATTCAGCGGCGACACCATCGGCCTTTTCGAAGCGCCCGGTGGTCCGATTGGTTGGGCAATCGGGATCGAGCGTCGCAAGGAGTTTGCCAGCACGGATTTCGGCCCGCCGGCCAAGCTGGGGTTGACCCTGCATGCAGCCGGGCCTCGCCTGGCACAGGCGGTCAACTATTCGCTGGACGAGATGTTCGCCGAAATCAAGGTTCCGCTTCTGGCCGACCTTCCCTTCATCCGCACACTGGAAGTGGAGGGTGCCTACCGTCTGACCGACCACAGTCAGGCTGGTGACTATGACACCTCAAAGGTCGGCTTCAACTGGGCCATCAACGACAGCTTCCGCATTCGTGGCTCGCAACAGACCATCGTGCGCGGCGCAAATCCTGGTGAATTGTTCAACCTGATCAATTTCCCGGCTCTGCCGACGACCACGCTCGATCCCTGTGCGGATGTCGCAGCACCGCAGGCGACGCTGGCGATCTGCGACGCCGCAGGGGCGCCTGCTCCCGGTTACAGCCCCAACATTCTCAATGCCATCACGCCGCAGGGCGGTGATCCGAACATCCTGCCCGAGACCGGCGAAACCACCACGTTCGGTTTCGTTCTGGCTCCAAGAGCCCTGCCGGGCCTGTCGATCATCGTGGACCGGTATGACATCACCCTGGACAATGCGATTTCCGGCGTGTCGGCGGTGGAGCGACTGAACTTCTGCTACAATATCTTCCGTGACCTCGACAGTCCGATCTGCAAAAGCATCAGCCGTGATCCGGTCACCGGTCTGATCACCCAGATCATCACCAATGATACCAACATCGCTCTGTTCGAGGTCGGCGGTTACGATATCAGCATCAACTACAATGCCCGCATGCCACGCGGTCTCCCCGGCGACCGCGTCACGATCGGCTACACAGCCAATATCGTGGACTCCTTCAAGCGGCAGTTGAACCCTCTCGCCCCGGTCGTGGATTGTGCCGGTTTCTTCGGGTCGCAAGCGACTTCCTGCTCGGAATCCGGGTTGGGCGCGCGTGCGGTGCCCGAGTATCGCCATATTCTCAATCTCGCCTGGACGGGTGGCCCGCTCACCCTGCGCGGCACCTGGCGGAACATGGGACAGACCGATAATTTGACGCCCAATGCTTTCCGTGTGCAGCACCTCGACATCTATGACTTGTTCGATTTGGGTGTGAGCTACCGGTTCAATGATGCGCTGCGGGGTTCGCTGACTGTCAGCAACGTGTTCGACACCGATCCGCCATTGATGGGAAGCCAGCAGGCCTATGCCAACACTTTCCCGAACCAGTACGACATTATCGGCCGTCGCTTCACCATGAACCTGACCTACCGGTTCCGCTGAATGGCGCCCCATTCCAACATGCAAACGCCCGGCCTCACCGCCGGGCGTTTTGCTGCGTGCCTGCGGCACCGTTGTTCAGCGCCTTGCCAACGGCAGGCTCAATCCCGGTGCTGCGGCAGTGCGGGCCACAGCGGTGCGTGAATACAGGCGGGCGGGCCGCCCACCGGTGTCGGCCCGCATGGCGCCGGTCGCAGCCACGAGGCCGGAAGCCTCCACGGTGCGTCGGAAATTCTGCTTGTGCAGCAACACCCCGCAGACGGCTTCCACGAGTTCCTGGAGCTCGCTGAGGG
>JALOSP010000317.1 GCA_025458365.1 Hyphomonadaceae bacterium | reverse complement strand
GCACCAGCCGCGAGGGCACCTTCGGATGAGCCGGCTGTGACGCCAACCTCACCCGAGCCCCCGTCCGAGCCGCGCCGGACAGGCTGGTGGGCCCGCAACGCCGCCAAGCTGTTCAACGCCTGACACATCATTCGGGCCGGTTGGGGCAGTCTGCCTCCGACCGGCCCAAAATGTGCCGGAATTGGCATGGAAAGCCGTGGCTGGTTGCGTTACGACACCTCAGTCGTGGTGCCTTGAAGGACATGCGTGATGCCGATCCGGCCTTCCCAAAAGCTGCCAGCCCTTGCCATCGCCGTTGCAGCTCTGTGCCTCCAGCCGGTAACGGCTTCAGCTCAGACGCTGTTGCGGGATGCCGAGATCGAACAGACCCTGCGCAGTTATGCCGATCCGCTGATCACGGCGGCTGACCTCGACCCGAAAGACATCAAGGTGTTCCTGATCGGTGACCGGTCGATGAATGCCTTTGTCACCGGCGGCCAGCAGATGTTCTATCACACCGGCCTGATCATGGAGGCTGAAAAGCCGATCCAGCTCAAAGGCGTGATCGCCCACGAGACCGGCCACATCGCAGCGGGCCACCTTGCACGGTCGTCCGAGGCCATCGGCAACGCGATGGTGCCTGCCTATATCACAATGGCACTGGGTCTCCTGGCCATTGCCGGGGGGGCCGGTGACGCCGGCATGGCTCTGATTGCCAGTTCCCAGCAATTCGCCATGTTGAGCTTCTTCACCTATACCCGGGTGCAGGAAAGCAACGCCGACCAGCTGGCGGTGACCTATCTGGAAGCCACCGGCCAATCCGGGCGTGGCTTGCTCCAATTCTTCGAGAAATTCCGCTATCAGGAAGTGATGGCCGAAGCCCGGCGGTCGCAGTATTTCCGCTCCCACCCGCTGTCGGCAGACCGGATCGCGGCGCTGCAAAGACGGGTCAATGCGCAAGAATACAAGGACGTTGCAGACAGCCCTCAGGCAGTGCTGGAATTGCAGATGATGCAGGCCAAGATCCATGGCTTCCTTGAACCGACCGCCCGGACCTACAGCGCCTATCCAGTTTCCGATCAATCGCTTCCTGCCCGCTACGCCCGCGCGATCGCGACCTTCCGCGCGCCAGATATCCCCGCAGGCGTGTCCCAGACCCAGGCCTTGATCGACGAGCACCCGGACAATCCCTGGTTCCATGAATTGATGGGGCAGATGCTGTTCGAGCGCGGGCAGGCAGAGCAGGCCGTGGGCCCTTACCGGCGCGCCGTCGAACTGGCGCCTGGTTCGGCCCTGTTGCAGATCGGGTTTGCCCGCGCAGTGGCAGCAGGCGGCACACCGGCGGCATTGGTCGAAGCCGAAACCGCGTTGCGCACAGCCTTGCGGATCGAGCCTGACAACGCCTTTGCCTGGACCCAGCTGGCCCAGATCGCAGACAGTCGCGGCCAGCCCGGTCTGGCGCGGCTGGCAACAGCCGAGGCCGCGTTCAATCTGGGCGACATGCCGCGGGCCAACCGGTTTGCCCAGGCCGCACTGCCGATCCTCGAAACGGGAAGCCCGCAATGGCGCCGGGCTGATGACATTCTCGAAATTACCCGACGGGCAGCGATCCGCGCGGCCCGCGATGGCAATCCACCCAACCGGCCACGCCGTCAGGTCAGTACGGTCCTGCCGGGCGGTGCTGCAGCGCCCGGCTTGCTGTCTGGTGTCCCGGTCACGGTTCCGGTGGCAGCGGGCGAGCATGATGGTCACGATCACTAGATCAAGTGTTCAAAGCGCAGCGCTGATCGAGATGGTTCGAAGCGCGCCCTGACACACTGGTCGTCGCGGTCGGTCGCGCCATCGCGTTCACCACTTGGTAAGCCGAACAGGCCCTAACAACCATGTCGAAATGGCGCGATTGCAAGAAGGTCAGGACACCATGAACATGCAGACACGGTTTCGGATCGCCGGGCTTGCCAGTGTTGCAGCCATCGGGCTGGTGCTGGCCGGATGTGGGGATCAGCCCGCCGAATCCGCCATGAAGGACGCAAGCGATGCCGCCGGGGCCGCTGAACCGGCCTCCAAGGCTGACCTGTCGGCCCTCACCAAGGCCGAGCAGGATGCCGTGCGGGCCCTGGTGCGCGACACGCTGGTCTCGAACCCGGAAATCCTGCTGGAAGTGCAACAGGCCTATGAGGCCAAGATGACGCGCCAGCAGAACGAGCAGGTCGCCAGCAATTATCCCAAGCTGAAGACCGAGGCAGCCAGCCTGGCGATCGGCCCGGCCAATGCGCCCATCACCATCATCGAGTTCTTCGACTACCGCTGCCCCTATTGCCACGCATCGAACGAATGGTCGCAGGCGCTTCTGGCCAGCCGACAGGATGTGCGGTTCGTATTCAAGCAATTGCCGCTTCTGTCAGAGAATTCGGTGGGTGCAGCCCAGGCGGCCATCGCCTCGCAACGGCAGGGCAAGTTTGCCGCGTTCCACAATGCCCTGATGGCCGCTGACGGCGACCTCAACATGAATCAGGTGATGCAGATTGCTGCCAGTGTCGGCCTGGATACGGCCAAGTTGCAGGCCGATATGGCGCGGCCCGAGGTGGCGGCCATGTTGAGCGCGGTCAACGAGCAGGCGACCACATTGGGCATCAATGGCACGCCCGGCTTTGTGATCAACGGCCAGTTGATCAGCGGGTTCAACACCGAAGCGCTGGACGCTGCTCTGGCCAGTGCCGGAACGGACGGGGCGGCACCGGGCGACAAGGGCTCGCCTGGCTGATGCGACCCCAGGCGGCCGGAATTGGCATGATCGCAGCCTGTCTGGCGCTGGCATCCGCCTGCGCGCCCACCGTGCAGAGCGCACAGGTGCCCTCGGCCACTCAGCCCGTCGCGCGTCTCAACGCGGACAGTGTGACCAGTTTTGATGGCGCACGACTTGGCCTCACCGTCCATGCCCCGCTTGACGGCACGCCTGTGCGCGCCGCCATTGTCGCGCTGCACGGGATCAATGATTACGCGGCGACCTATCAGGGTGCAGGGCCGTGGTGGGCGCAGCGCGGGATCGTGACCTATGCCTATGATGCGCGCGGCTTTGGCCGGTCGCCCAATCGCGG
>JALOSP010000316.1 GCA_025458365.1 Hyphomonadaceae bacterium | reverse complement strand
ACCTCACCCGAGGCGGTAGCAGAAACGTCACCGGGTGCTGCCGTCGGAAAGTAATCCTGGGCACGCAAATCAGCGGCAAGATAATCTTCGAAAAGCCAGCCGGTGCCCTGCCCCGGCAGCCGGTCAAGATGCGGGAAGGCGATCATGCGTCAGCCGTGAATGATCTTGCCGGTGGCGCGGACGATGCCGGTGCTGGTGGCCCCGCATATCTGCACAGGGAACAGGCAGGAATCGTTCGGGATTTCCGGCAAGCCAAGGTCGGCCCAGTTCTGGGTGAACCGGGCGTTGGCCACAGGCTTGTACATCGCAGCACGATAGCGGGTGGCGGTGATGCCGAAGTTGCCTGCAGCACCCGTCGAAACCGACAGCTGCACGGATGTCACGCCGCGAATGTACTTGCCCGAGGCGGCCGCAGGTATCAGGCTGTTCAGGCTTTGCAGCCACTGCGCCCGGCGGGTCGCCGCCAGTGCGACAACGGTCAGCGCACCCGTGGTGCCATCGTTGTAAACGACATTCACCGTCAGGTTCGCAGCCGTCGCGCCGGTGTCGGCGTACCATTCGACCCACCACTGCACATCGGAATAGTTGGCATCACCCTTGCGGGCGTCCAGGTTCGACGTGCCCAGCAGACTGTCCAGATCAAGGTTGACGCTTTGGGCCGTCGTCACCGCGCCAGAGAGACCGCCCATGTGAACAAGCCGGTCGTGAATTTCCAGCGTCGTTCCGGCGTTGGTGCAAAGGCCTTCCAGAACGCCCAGGTAGGAGGTGGCGGGGGCGGTTTGCTGGGCAAACTGCAGCGCACCCGTCAGGCTGTCGTCACAGACGGCGACGGTGGTGGGAATCGCGCCCTGCCCCGGCTGGCCCGTTGATCGCCAAAGCGAAGTGAAGTCACCGATGGCACGGGAACTGATCGAGGCCTTGTCGATGATGATGCGCGACGAATTGTTGCCGATGGCGTCAATCAGATGATCGCGTGTGCTGATCACCATGGCTTAGGCCCCGCCTGCCGTGATGGTAAAGGATGTGACCGTGACCCTCTGGCTTGCCGCGATCGACACGTTGTCCAGCGTCATGTCGCCGCCGCCGCCCGTGGCCGTCACCGTGCCCTGCAGGTGACAGGTCGCACCCTGCTTGATGCGGAAGTGACCGGCCGTTCCAGCGGCATCTGCCAGCAACTTTTCCCAGGTTCCAGCCAAGGCCTTTGACCCGCCCGACGCCGCAGCCAGCCAGTCGGCGGGCAAGGGCATGGACACCAGCAGCGTGCCAGCATCCGCCGCCGCGCAGTTGGCAGGAACAGCGCCGCTGCGAATTTCCAGCGTCGGGCTGGCACCGATGGCGGTCTCGATCGCGTTAAGGCTTGCGTCGCGCGCAGCCACGGAAAACTGAAAAGGCATGTCAGGCTCCTATTGGGGGTTGGTGGCAGGGGCGCGACCGGCCAGGACTTCGACCTTGTCGCCGCAGGTCAGCAGGGCCGCACGGTCGCGGCCCCACAGGATTTCGATCCGCTGGTCTGACAGCGCCTGATCGCCCAGGGGCACCGGGCGGGCGCAGGGTTGCACCGCCGACGGCGGCGGATCAGCGGAGACGGTCAAGCCGCCGCACCCGGTCAGCAGGCAGGCAAGCAGGGGCAGAGACGGGCGCAGCATAGGCGGCATCCTCCAGAGATTGCAGCAGGGCGGCGCGTTCGGCCTCGACGGCCAGACGCTGGGCTTCCAGCTTGGCGCTGGCCTCGCGGGCGGCTTCACGCGCCTCGGCCAGATCGGCGCGCCACTGGTCGGCCTCGTGGCTGCGGCCAAGGGCATAGGCCCCCGCCAGCAGCGCAAGCAGAAGCCCGGCGACGATCAGGGGGCGGGTCACGGATAGGCCTTCCACGAAAGCTGCCAGTGCGGGCCATCCTTGAAGCTGCGCCAGTCGCCGCCCCATTCGATGGCCACGCGCTCGGCTTGGGCGGCGGCCTTGACCACCGGGGCCAGTTGCCGGATCAGCGGCCAGCTGAACAGTTCTTCGGTTTCCAGCTTGCCGTCACGGTCAAGGTCCACAAGCGGCACGATGTCCACGGCATGACCGGTCAGGTGGCGCGACCGCATCGTCTTGCTTGCGCCGATGCGCACCAGTTCCTTCTGACGCTCGACCGTGCGCAGACCGTCGATCACGCGGAACGGAAACGGGGCGGCCTGCAGCGCGCGGTCCAGCACGCGGCGCAGATCCGGGTGGATGCCCTGCATCCGCGCAAGGCTGATCTGATCCCACTGTCGCATGGTCACTCCCCTTCGGTTGGTTGTTTGGGCGGCCCGCCGGGCAGAACGCGGTCGATCACCTTGTCGGCGATGGCATCGCTGCGCACCTCGATCAGGCCCATGATCCGCATGGCGATGCGCGTGGCGCGACGGCTGGCAAAGCCCGCCGCCAGCATGGACAACTGCACCGGCACGTCAGGAAACCAGGCGTGTGAGGCCATTCCGGCCACATGGCTGGCCAGGAAGGCAGCCACCATCACCGCCCACAGTTCCCGGCGGTCCTGTTCCGGTTCCATGTGGCGGGCATAGCTGGCCCCGGCCAGCGCCAGGAACATGCCGCCGATCCACTCATGGGGCGCGAAACTGACTCCCAGACCGGCAAACAACAGGGTCAGCCAGTCGCGGCTGTGGTCGGCGATCACGTCTTTCACTTTGGGCACCTTATGGCAGGACTGCGATGATCAGAGGGGCCGCCAAGGCCCGGGCGGGCATCAGCAGGCGGTTCGGGGTTCGGGTGGAAAACACCGGCTGCACCGAACAGGCCCAGCCCCGCCCCCGGTGCCACAGTGCGACGTGCAGGCCGCCGGCCGGTGACAGGCACAGCCAGATCACCGACCGGAAGGTCAGCAGGTGCCAGGCCATGCGGGGCAGGCTGCGCCCGGCCAGCAACCAGGCGACGGTCATGGCAAAGGCCTTGCAGTCGCCCGTCACCGGGCCGGGGTCGCGCAGGATGCGCAAGCCGCGCAGCCCCATGCGCGCCCATGTGAACCGGGCGATGAAATCGGCAACCGGGTCTGTCACGTCAGAACCAGCGGCCGACGGCCATGGCGCGGATCGTCAGGGCCGTGCCGATCGACGCGGC
>JALOSP010000315.1 GCA_025458365.1 Hyphomonadaceae bacterium | reverse complement strand
CCATGGTGGCCTGGTGGCTGGTCTGTTCGGCAATATCGCTCATCGAACGCGCCGTGGCCGACAGTTCGGTGACAGCAGCCGCCACGCCATCGACCACGCCCTTGATCCGGTTCTCGAACGAGGCGGCAAGCCCCTCGATCATCTGTTTTTTGGCGGCTTCGCTTTCTTCCAGATAGATCGAGATCGCATAATCCATGTCCAGCATGGCGGTTCGCTGGAACACCGAGATATCGGCCATCGCTTGGAGAATTGCCTTGTTGTTGGCGAATGGCCCCTTGGGCAAAGCGGCCCCGACCACAGCATCGACCATCGTGCTGATCAGATGGGCATAGCCCCCCAGATACCAGCGCGGCTCCAGCCCGATCCGGGCATGGGCCTTGCCGATCTTGCGGACATTATCGACATAGGCCTGACCGAAATTGCCGTCTGCAATGTTCATCCAGTGCCGCAACTGGTGGGCCTTGGCGTGGGCCATGTGGCTGGCATCGCGGAAAAAGCTGTTGGTGTGCCCGAACTTCGCAATATGGGTGTAGAAGGCATCGAGCGCGGCAGGCAGGCTGGCCTCGATCACCGGCTTCATCCGGCGCAGCGCGACCCCAGCCTGCGCGTCCAGTTGCAGGAATGCCAGTCGCTCTGTCAGTGCACCATCGTATGAAGCCTGCTGACCCGCCATGATCGCCCCCGTATCCAGTTGCCGTCGCGCTCCGATGCGGAACACAAATCCGTGAACAGCTGTGGAGGTCGCTGGTTTCGAAAACCTTATCGCGGCTTGCAGTGGGTCTCCGGCCCGCCGCCGGTTCCGACCGATCGATGTGTGTTGGTGTCACTTGATATCAGTTGGCGAGCTTCCTTGGCGCTGCAATCTGTCTGGGCAAGTCAGCACCACTGCGACCTGCTGTCGCATGCAGGCAGGCTTTCCGGGTCACAGTCCGGTCAGATCGAGCAGCAAGGCAGTTTCGGCCTTCATGAGCGGCAGGTCCAGCCCTTGAACTTGCAACCACCCACCAGCGATCTCCTGCCGTGCCGGTGTCATCCCTCCGTCCAGCACTGTCACCCGATAGCTGAGGCCCGGATCGACCTGCGGCAGCACCAGTGGCGGCGGCAGGCGCTGTGCTGATGGCGCCACGCGCAACACTTGCACCAGCATGGATTGTGCGCTGCCATGACCCTGCCAAACGACACCATCTCCACAATCGCCCTGCCACACCGCACCGGTGTGGAAGCGGTCCCGGTGTGACTTGTAGGTGGCGATCGCGGCCCGCAGACGGTCGGCTTCGACCGGTGGCAGCGTCGTTGGATCCAGCTCAACCCCGAAATGACCTGGCAATGCGACTGCAGCGCGGAAGCCAAGGCTTTGGCGGCGCCCGGTGGTGTGGGCCCTGGCCGCCCCCACATGGGCGCCCATCAGCTCGGGCGGCATGAAATGCAGGAAGCCGCGCTGGATCGCCACCCGGCTGACCGCGTCGATACAGTCACTGGTCCAGAACCGGTGCACCCGTCTGGCCAGCCCGGCATCAATCCGCCCGCCACCGCCGGCGCAGGCTTCGATCTCAATGGCCGGAAACCTCGCCCGCAACCGGTCGATGAAGGTCCATGCCGCCTGCACTTGGGTCATCAGCCCAGCGCGACCATCGCGACCACCTGCATGGGTCAAGGCCCGATTGTGATCCCACTTCAGATAGGACACCGGCAGCTCGGCCAGCACCGCCTCCAGCGCCGCAAACAGATGATCGGCCACCGCGGGATTGGAAAGGTCCAGCACAAGCTGGTTGCGGGCGGTCATGGCGGGCCTGCCAGCCACTCGCAAGGCCCAGTCCGGGTGGGCGCGATAGAGGTCGCTGTCGGGATTGACCATTTCCGGCTCAATCCACACGCCGAATTCCATGCCAAGCCCGGTGACGTGGGCCGCCAGCGGGCCAAGCCCCTTGGGAAACACACCGGCATCCACCTGCCAGTCGCCCAGCCCGGCCCGGTCATGCCGCCTGCCCTTGAACCAGCCGTCATCCAGCACGAAGCGCTCGATGCCGAGGCTCGCCGCAGCGTCGGCCATGGCAAACAGGCGGGCTTCATCAAGGTCGAAATAGACCCCTTCCCAAGTGTTCAGATGCACCGGACGTGGTTTCATGGTGGTACCAGGCCAACTCATCCGGCTGCGGATGGACCCTTGGAAGTTCTGAGCCACGCCATTCAGGCCTTCGCACGAGAAGGTCGCCAGCACGTCTGGCGCCACCAGCACCCCGCCTTTGGCCAGCCGCACTTCACCCGGCGCGGGCAATACACCGAGCTGCCACTGGCGGGTGGCATCATCAATCCATTCGATCCGCTGGGCGTGATTGCCTGACCATGCCAGCTGGGCACCCCAGGCAGGCCCCGCATGCTGGCTGTGTGCGGCAGGCAGCACTGTTGCCAAAGCGCCTGGAAACGCCTCGTGCGAGGTCAACCCGCGCCGGTTTTCCTTGAGCCAGGTGGCGCGCGAGAGCACATCGTCACAGACCACGAACTCGCTGTTGTGGCGGCCGCCAAAAGATCGCACAAATCCGGCCTGAACTGGCAAGGGCAAGACTGCCGCCGCCAGCCAGAGGACATCGAGCATGCCTTCGCCCTGACTGGTCAGCGTGGTGGACAGGGTCAAGGTGTCAGTGGCCGGGTCCAGATCGAGCGTGATCTCCACCTGCACGCTGGCGACATCATCAAGCAGTGTGAGGCAGGCCGAGCGGCCCGGCACTGCCCATGCCCAGGTGCAGGCTGTTGCTTCAAAGGTGAAATCGCGTCCGTCGCGGTGGGCCATCAGGCCGGGCGTGCCAAACCAGCCTGTCCCGGATGCAGGCAACAGCGACAGAGGCTCGTCCTGATCGGTGCTGAAGGTCGCCAGAGGCCGGGCGTGGCGCAAGACCGATGGAGGCGGCGCATCATCCGGCAGCCTCGCCCCCCAATGACGCCACAGCGGCGCACAATCGGGCCAGACTTCCAGGACCGCGCTGCTGGCCCGCCCATGCAGGACAATGACATCTGGCGCCGCCACGACCAGCCTATTGCGTGACGGCAGCGGTCTGGCCGAACAGTGCCTTGGCCGCTGCCTTGATCTGTTCGGGCGTCTGGTT
>JALOSP010000017.1 GCA_025458365.1 Hyphomonadaceae bacterium | reverse complement strand
ATCGCGCCCGAACTCGAAAATCAGCGATCCGGCCAGTTCACGGTTTTCCCGCAGGAAGGTCAGGAACTGGGCAAAGAAGGTCTCGTCTGCCAGGCTGGTGGGCGAGACGTTGCAGAAAATGCTGGTTCGCTTGTCCTGACGGATCATCCGGCGGGCAATCTGCACGCATTTCAGCAGCAGCATGTTGTCGATCTCCGCCACCAGCCCGGAAGGCTCGGCAACCCGCAAGAACTCGCCCGGCATGATCAGGGCGCCGCTCTCGTCGCGCAGGCGGGAGTAGCCCTCGTAGAACACCACCCGCCGCTGCGGCACGGTGACGACCGGCTGGACGTGCAGTTCCACCCGGTTGTCGTTGATCGCAGACTTCACAGCGTTCAGCAGCGATTGATCCGAACGCGGGCGCGGCCTGCTGGCGATGGGTGCAGAAGCCGCCGCCAGGGTGGCTGCGGCGATCTTGCGATCGGTGCGTTCTGCGAATTTGGCGATCATTACGGCAATCTCGCGCAATTCGCCAGTAATCGCGGCCTCCCGTTCACGGGCCTCGTCCGTCAGCGTGGTGCGGATTTCTTCAATCTGGCCTGCGGTGACGGTCTGGGCGTCCTTGAGCGCCTGCAGCTCGACATCCAGCCGGGCCCGCTCGCGGCGTTGCAGGCGCACATCGCGCGGCGCTGTGGCCACATGGATCAGACCGCAGCCGACAACCAGCAGACCGCCCAGGCAGATGGCCGTGGCCGCGCCGTAATCATACAGCCAGTAGGCGCCCGCCCCGACCCCCGCTCCAGCCGCCAGATAGACCAGAAACACGACGCTATGGATGATCACCGAAACCACGGGCGTTCTCTCCCGAACACAGGCCCGGATCGGACCAAGCCCGATTGCGCACCCGCTTTGCTTAACACCCGGTTAACCTTCGCGAGGCGCTGCACCACTGTCGCGAGGAGTGCGATGGGGGTGACAGGGCTGCCTGGATCGCCTATATGTCTGCTACATTCGTTTTCTTGCGATGCAAGCAGAACGGCGGCCTTCACCGGGCCGCCGTTTTTGTTTGCCGCGCGCCGGACCACGTTCAACAGCCAGACAAGGGCGCCCATGCGCACCACATCACCTTTCGAAGACAGATTGCTCGCCCTGATCGAGCCTGCGGCCAATGATCTGGGCTATGCCATCGTGCGCATCCGGTTGATGGCGGCCAAGCGCAAGACGCTGCAGATCATGGCCGAACGGTTGAGCGATGGTGGCATGGGGGCAAGCGATTGCGAAAAGCTGTCGCGTTCCATCGCCCCGGTGCTGGATGCCGAAGACCCGATCGATGGTGAATATTCGCTGGAAGTCTCCTCGCCCGGCATCGACCGGCCATTGACCCGGCTGGACGATTTCACCCGCTGGACCGGTTGGGAAGCCAAGATCGAACTGGACCGGCTGGCCGATGGCCGCAAGCGCTTCACAGGCGTGCTGGCTGGGGTCGAGGATGGTGCGGTCGGCATCGATCTGGCCACAGAGACCGATACTATTTTCATCCCGTTTGACTGGATCGAGACCGCCAAACTGGTGCTAACCGATGCTCTGATCCGCGAAAGCCTGCGCAATCGAGGCGCAGGCCAGGACGAAATCGACGCGGTGGAAGCCGCCCTCACCGACAGCCCGGCGCCGACAGGTCAGCCGGTGACACTGACACAGCCTCAAGGAGACTGAACCCATGTCCATTTCTGCCAACCGCCTCGAATTGCTGCAGATCGCCCGATCGGTCGCCTACGAAAAGAACATCGATGAAGACATCGTGCTCGGTGCCATCGAGGAAGCGATCCAGAAGGCCGCCCGCGCGCGCTATGGCATGGACCATGACATCCGCGCCAAGATCAATGCCAAGAATGGCGAACTGACCTTGACCCGCGTTCAGACCGTGGTGGAAAACCAGGATGCGGTGGAAAACCCGACCCAGCAGATCCCGCTGTCGGTGGCGCAACGCATGCAGGCTGACGTGGCTGTCGGCCACGAGTTCACCGATGAGCTTCCGCTGTTCGACTTCGGTCGCGTGATGTCGCTGACCGGCAAGCAGGTGATCATGCAGCGCGTGCGTGAAGCCGAGCGTGACAAGCAGTTTGACGAATACAAGGATCGCGTGGGCGACATCATCAACGGCATCGTCAAGCGCGTGGAATACGGCAATGTGTTCGTCGATCTGGGCCGTGGCGAAGGCGTGATCCGGCGCAACGAGGGCCTGCCGCGCGAGATGCTGCATGCCGGCGACCGCGTGCGCTGCTATATTTATGACG
Organism: Hyphomonadaceae bacterium; assembly: GCA_025458365.1. GTDB lineage: Bacteria > Pseudomonadota > Alphaproteobacteria > Caulobacterales > Aquidulcibacteraceae > JALOSP01. The sequence goes on along the minus strand of JALOSP010000017.1, from coordinate 9,519 downwards.
TGCGCCGCGAGGCGAAGGGCCCGCAAATCTTCCTGTCGCGCGCCCATCCCGGCTTCATGGCCAAGCTGTTCGCCCAGGAAGTGCCGGAAGTCTATGACGGCATCATCGAGATCAAGTCGGTGGCGCGTGATCCGTCCTCGCGCGCCAAGATCGCGGTCCTGTCGAACGACAGCTCGATCGATCCCGTCGGCGCCTGCGTCGGCATGCGCGGGTCGCGGGTGCAGGCCGTGGTTGGCGAACTGGGTGGCGAGAAGATCGACATCATTCCGTGGTCGGAAGATCAGGCAACCTTCATCGTCAACGCGCTGCAGCCCGCCGAAGTCACCAAAGTGGTGCTGGACGAGGAAGAAGGCCGGGTCGAAGTGGTGGTCCCTGACGAGCAGCTCAGCCTTGCCATCGGCCGTCGTGGCCAGAATGTGCGTCTGGCCTCGCAGCTCACCGGATGGACCATCGACATCCTGACCGAAGAAGAAGAAAGCAGCCGTCGCGAGAAGGAAGCTGCCACCCTGTCCGAATTGTTCATGGGTGCGCTGGAAGTCGACGAGATCATGGCACGCCTGCTGATCTCCGAAGGTTTTGAAACCATCGAGGATCTGGCCTGGATCGACCTCGGCGAAATCCTCAACATCGAGGGCATCGATGAAGGGACTGCCGAGGAATTGCAGACCCGTGCGCGCGAACATCTGGAGCGTGAAGCCAACGCCCAGAACGAAAAGCGGATCGCGTTGGGTGTCGAGGATGGCCTGCTGGAAATCCCTGGCATCACCCTGCCGATGGCGGTCATGCTGGGCGAGGGCGGTGTCAAGACGGTCGAGGACCTCGCCGGTCTGGTGTCTGATGACCTGCGCGGCTGGTTCGAAACCAAGAATGGTGAGCGTGTGCGCGAGCCGGGGATTCTGGAAAGCCTCGACATGTCTGCCGAAGACGCTGACGGCCTGATCATGCAGGCCCGTCTGGCCATGGGCTGGATCGAGGCCCTGCCGGAAGCCGAAGTGGCCGATGATGATGCTGAGGCGGCAGAGACCGCTGATGCGGACGGCTGATGGACAGGGCCGAGCGGGCTGAAGGTCGCGGGCGGGTCCGCCGGTGCGTCGCCACCGGTGAAAGCCTGCCCGAGGACCGCCTGATCCGGTTTGTCGCCGATCCTGACGGTCTGCTGCATCCCGATGTGGGGGCGCGGGCACCCGGTCGCGGGGTGTGGGTCACAGCCAGTCGTGAGGCGGTCCAGCTTGCTGCGCGCAAGGGCGGCTTCGCCCGTGGTCTGAAGCAGGCTGTGCAGGCTCCTGCCGATCTGGCGGACCACACCGAGGCAGCCCTCGAACGCCGCTTGCTGGAGCTGTTGGGTATTGCCCGGCGGGCTGGCCAGGTGATTGCCGGGTTCGACCAGGTGTCGGCCTTCCTGCGGGCCCGGCGGCCCGGTTGGCGTGTCGAGGCGTTAGATGGATCGGCAGACGGGCGCGGCAAGCTTGATGGCCTTTCGCGCGCCTGGCCCGGCCTGCCGCTGTGTGCGCAACTGAGTGGTGCACAATTGGGCATGGCGTTGGGACGGGATCATGTGATACACGCCCTCCTGCCCGAAGGTGCGCTGGCTCAACGCTGGGGCGCCGAGGCTGTCCGGCTTGCGGGGTTTCGACCTCTCGTGCCGGATGGATGGGCCATATGAATGGACAGCCGCGCAAGCCTGAGCACGGCGCCAGACAGACGGCGGGATCGCAGGGTTCCGGCGGCTGGCGGGCGCTGGTTTTGCTGTTGAGCCAGACTGGGGGTTAGACCCCGGGCCGCTAGTGAAGAGACGTAACGCCCGTTCCGGGCACCATGGATGCAGATGACTGATACCAAAGATACAGATCGCAAGGATGGCACCGGCCGCAAGCCGCTGACCTTGAACCGCAGCGTCAGCGCGGGAACCGTGAAGCAGAGTTTCTCTCACGGGCGCCAGAAGTCCGTTCTCGTGGAAGTCAAGAAGAAGCGGGCCAATGTGCCCGAAGCCGGTGGCCCGCGCCCCAGCTTTGTGCCCCAGCGTCCGGCTGCAGGCACCCCTGCCCCCGCCGCTGCCCCGGCCCAACCAGCAGCGCAGGTCGCGCCGGAACGGCCAGCGCCCACCCGTCCGCTCGCCGGTGGACAGCTTGGCTTGTCTGCGCGTGAGCTTGAAGCCCGCAGCGCTGCGCTCGAGCGTGCCCGCTCGATGGAAGACGAGCGTCGCGCCCGCGACGAGGCTGATGCCGAGGCGCGTGCCCGCCGTGAAGATGCCGAACGCCGCAAGCTCGAAGTGGAACGCCGCGCCCAGGAAGCCGAGGCTGCCCGCAAGGCACGCGAAGAGGCAGACATTCGCGCCGCCGAAGAGCGCGCTCGCCGCGTGGAAGAATTGCAGAAGAAAGTCGCCGACAAGATGGCGACCCAGCGCGAGATCGACGAGGCCGCCGCTACTGCCGAACAACCCGCCGAACCCGTCGAGGGGGGTGACGCTGCTGGCGCAGCGCCGGAGCCGGGCCGTCGTGGCCCGCAACCCATCGTCCGCGACGAGGGCGGCGACTTGCTGTCCCAGCTCGGTGGCCGGGTGAAGAAGCAGCGCGCCGCGCTGGTCCGTCAGGCCCCGGCGGCCAAGCCGAAGGTCGGCGACATGCGTCGTGGTGGCCGCTTGACCATCAATGCGGCGCTGGAATCCGATGACGAGCGCCAGCGCTCGCTGGCCTCCGTGCGTCGCGCCCGTGAGCGTGAGCGTGAGCGTCGGATGAACAAGGGCGTCGAACAGGCCAAGCAGGTCCGTGACGTCGTGATCCCAGAGACCATCACGGTCATGGAACTGGCCCAGCGGATGGCCGAACGGCTGACCGATGTGGTCAAGTATCTGATGAAGCAGGGTCAGATGATGAAGGGCACCGATGTGCTCGACGCTGACACTGCCGAACTGATCGCCACCGACTTCGGCCATGCCGTCAAGCGCGTCGCCGAATCGGACGTCGAAATCGGCCTTGAGGGCGAAGACGATATCGAAGGCGATCTGGAGCCGCGTCCGCCCGTGGTCACCATCATGGGCCACGTGGACCATGGCAAGACCTCGCTGCTCGACGCGATCCGCTCTACCGATGTGGTCAAGGGCGAAGCCGGTGGCATCACCCAGCATATCGGCGCCTATCAGGTGCGCCTGCCGGACGGCCAGCGCGTCACCTTCCTCGACACGCCGGGCCACGCGGCCTTCTCGGCCATGCGGGCGCGCGGTGCCAAGGCCACCGACATCGTCGTGCTGGTCGTGGCTGCCGATGACGGCGTGATGCCGCAGACGGTCGAAGCGCTGAACCATGCCAAGGCGGCTGGTGTGCCGATGATCATCGCGGTCAACAAGATCGACAAGCCGGATGCCGACCCGACCCGCGTGCTGACTGACCTGTTGCAGCACGAGATCGTCACCGAAGCCATGGGTGGCGAAACCCAGGCGGTGGAAGTCTCGGCACTCAAGCGCATGGGTCTGGAAGACATCCTCGAAGCCATCCTGCTGCAGTCCGAAGTGCTCGACCTGAAGGCCAGCACAAAGCGGGCTGGCGAAGGCATCGTGATCGAATCCAAGCTCGACAAGGGCAAAGGCTCTGTCGCGACCGTTCTGGTCCAGCGCGGCACCTTGAAGCGCGGCGATCTCGTGGTGGCCGGGACCCAATGGGGCCGGGTGCGCGCCATGATGGACGAACGTGGCCAGACCCTGGAAACCGCAGGTCCATCGCTGCCGGTTGAAATCCTCGGCCTCGATGGTGCGCCTGAACCCGGCGAACAGGTGGTCGTGGTCGACAGTGAAGCCCGTGCGCGGGAAATCACCGACTACCGCATCCGTCTGAAGCGCGAGAAGGCGGCGATCCGTCCAAGCGCGCGTTCGGGTCTGGAAAGCATGCTGGCCCGGATCAAGGAAGCCGAAACCAAGGAATTCCCGCTGATCGTGAAGGCCGATGTGCAGGGCTCTGCCGAGGCCATCACTGCCTCGCTGGAGAAGCTGGCAACATCGGAAGTCCGCGGTCGGGTGATTCACCAGGCTGTGGGCGGCATCACCGAAAGCGATGTGCTGCTGGCCAAATCGTCGGGTGCGCCGATCCTCGCCTTCAACACCCGTGCCCAGAAGCAAGTGCGCGATCTGGCCGAGAATGAAGGTGTGGAAATCCGCTATTATTCGGTGATCTACAATCTGATTGACGATGTGAAAGACATCCTGTCAGGCATGCTCGAGCCGGAGCGGAAGGAGAACTTCCTGGGCTATGCCGAAATCCTGCAGGTCTTTGCCATCACCAAGGTGGGCAAGGTGGCAGGCTGCCGGGTCACCGAAGGCAACATCCGTCGCGGCTGCGGCGTGCGCCTCCTGCGCGACGATGTGGTGGTGCACGAAGGCAAGCTGTCCACGCTCAAGCGGTTCAAGGATGAAGTCTCCGAAGTCACTGCCGGGCAGGAGTGCGGCATGGGCTTTGAAGGCTATCAGGACATCCGCGAAGGCGACCGGATCGAGTGCTTCGACGTGGAAATCATCAAGCGCAGCTTGTGATGCCTCCCCCTCGCCCCGCTTGCGGGGAGAGGGGCCGGGGGTGAGGGGTGTTCGGGCAAGGGGGCCATGTTGCCTGAGAGCTGCGCTTTCGGCGAAACCCCTCACCCAACCCTCTCTCCACTTCGCGGGGAGAGGGCCATCAACCGCGCCATGTTCACCACCCGCCAGAGCCCCTTCCTGAAAATCTGCTGCATGGCCACTATCGCCGAGGCGCAGGCTGCGGTGGCGGCGGGGGCTTCGGCCATCGGTGTGGTCGGCCCCATGCCGTCGGGTGCGGGGATCATCACGCTGGATCGTGCGCGCGAGATCTGCCTCGCCATGGCCGGGCAAGTGCATTGTTTCCTGCTGTCATCCGCCACGACAGCAGAGGCCCTGATCGCCGAGGCCGACTTCACTGGCGCGGACACCTTGCAGATCGTCGATCATGTGGATGAGGCGGTCCGGCTGGCGATTGCGGCTGCGCGACCGGCGCTGAAGATTGTGCAGGTGGTGCATATCGAAAGCGGGGCGAGCATAGACTGGGGCGTGGACGCGGCGAGGACGTCTCACATGCTGCTGCTGGATTCCGGCTCGTTTACAGGCCCGGTGAAGGAATTGGGCGGTACGGGGCGGGTCCATGACTGGAGCCTGTCGGCCAAACTGGTGGCAGCCTCGCCCGTGCCGTGCCTGCTGGCGGGCGGCATCGGGGCACACAATGCCGCACGGGCATTGGCCGCCGTGCGCCCGTTCGGGTTGGACTTGTGCTCATCCGTGCGGACCAGCGACCTGCTCGACCACATCAAGCTCCATGCCCTCACTGTGGCACTGTCGCCCTACCGGTAGAGCACGCCCGGGAGCCAGGTGGCCAGTTGCGGCAGGAACCAGACCGTCGCCACCGCCAGCAATTGCAGGCCGATGAACGGCACCACGCCCCTGTAGATGTCGAGCGTGCTGACACGGTCTGCCGGTGCCACGCCGCGCAGATAGAAAAGCGCAAAGCCGAACGGCGGGGTGAGGAATGAGGTCTGCAACACCAGTGCCATCATCACGCCCAGCCAGACCGGGTCTGCCCCCATCACGATCAGTGGCACGGCCACCAGCGGCACCACGACAAAGCAGATCTCGATAAAGTCGAGGAAGAAGCCCAGTACGAACATGACGCCGAAGGTGAACAGCAGTGCGCCGGTCAGGCCGCCGGGCACGGCTTCCAGCATGCCCGCCACCCAAGCATCCCCGCCCAGTCCGCGAAACACAAGGGTGAACATCGCCGCACCGATCAGGATCAGGAACACCATGGCGTTGATTTCGGCGGTGGATTTGAGCGCCGGTGTCAGCCCGCCAGACCGGGCCAGCGCCACAAGGCCGCCAATCACGCCTGCAAAGGCCAGCACGCTCAACACCCCTCCCAGCCCGATCACCGCCGCTCCGACAGGGCCACCGCTGCCAGCCAGCGCTGGCGTGTCGACCAACAGGCGCAGCGCCACGAGCAACACGAAGCCCGCGCCTCCGGCCAGCACAATCCGGGCGAGCAGGCCACCCGCCCGGCCCGCATCCCGCTCCAGCCGCCAGCCGGCGAGCAGGGCAGCACCTGCCGCACCGACAGCTGCTCCTTCGGTCGGTGTTGCCACACCGGCCAGGATCGAACCCAGCACAGCCATGATCAAGGCGAGCGGTGCAACCAGCGCACCAACCACGCGCGCCAGTGGCGGCATCACGCCATCACCCGCCGGTGCAGCCTTGGGATCGAGCCACGCCACAAGTGCCTGATAGGCCAGATAGAAGCCCACGAGCAGCAGGCCGGGAATGATTGCCCCTGCAAACAGATCGCCCACGCTGACGGCATCCACCGGCTTGCCTGCCACTTGTGCGGCGCGCTGGTTGGCATTGCCGATCACGTCACCCAGCAGGATCAGCACGATGGAGGGCGGGATGATCTGGCCCAATGTGCCAGCCGCAGCAATCGAGCCTGCGGCAACCGGCACCTTGTAACCACGCGCCAGCATGGCGGGCAGGGCGAGCAGGCCCATGGTCACCACCGTGGCGCCGACCACGCCGGTGGAAGCGGCCAGCAGCGCACCGACCAATGTTGTGGAATACAAGAGCCCGCCGCGCAACCGGCCGAACATGTCACCCATGGTGGACAGCAAATCCTCGGCGATCTTCGACCGTTCGAGGATCACACCCATCAGCACGAACAGCGGGATCGCGGTCAGCGTGGCGTTCGACATTGTGCCGAACACCCGCTGCGGGAAAGCGGCAAAGAACCCAGGCTGAAACAGGCCCAGCGCCATGCCCAGCGCCCCGAACAACAGCGCCACTCCGCCCAGCGTGAAAGCCACCGGATAGCCCATCATCAAGGCCACGATCAGGGCCAGGAACATCGCGATGTCGAGCATGCCTGCAATGTCTGCCGCACTCATGGCATGGCTCCGGCATGGGTGTGGTGCGGATCGGCGGGGCCGGGGGCAAGGTCGGGCGGTGCCACGGTGCCACCGTCCAGCCCGCGCAGGCGCAAGGCCGCCCGCCCGGCATGGGCCACGCCCGCCGCCAGCATGGCACAGGCGAACACCGGCATGGCGGTTTTCAGCGCCCAGACCAGCGGCAGGCCGTCGGTCTCGTTGCTGCGCTCCCCGATCCGCCAGGCCAGCTCCACCACCGGCCCGCTATAGGCCAGCAGCACCAGCATCAAGGGCCCCAGAAACAGGCTGAATCCGGCGACATCGACCATGGCCCTGGCCTTCGCCGACATGCCTTCATACAGCACATCGACACGCACATGCCCGTTGCCGATCAAGGCGGCAGGCCCGGCCAGCAGAAAGGCCAGCGCATGGGCATACATTACGGCTTCAGACAGCCGCGTAAAGCTTTCGCCAAACACATAGCGCAACACGACCACCGCCAGCATGCCCAGCGCCAGGACCACCAGACAGACCCGCGCGAAAGCTGCCAGCGCCGTGGAAAGGTCCTCCGCCAGGCCCGCAACTGTCCGTTGGATCGGGGCCAGCGGTGCGCCAAACAGCGCGGTCAGCAGCGGCAGGACAAGGAACGGGGCGAGCGCCCCCAATGCAATCTCCGCCAAAAGGCCCAGCGGCCCGGCAAGCTCCCCCGTCGTCACTGGCCCGCCCCCAAGGCTGCGCCACGCACGATGGCATAGCGGCTTTCGGCCTGCTCCATCCACGGGCGCATGGCGGTCAGCGCCTTCAGCCAGCTGTCGTAAATCCGCCGCCCCAGCGCATCGGTCGATCCAGCCTCGGCCCACATCTCGCGCGAGATGCGCGCGGCAGCGTTGACCACATCATCCGGGAAGGCCCGCAGGGTGATGTTGTGGCGGGTGCGCATGTCTTCCAGCGCCACGCCGTTCTGGTAGGTGAACTCGCCAATCGAGGTCAGGTACACGTCCCGCGCCACAAACCGCAGCACCCGTTGGTGCTCCAGCGACAGGCGTTCAAACCGGCGCTTGTTGATGCCCAGCGCCAGCACCGCGCCCGGCTCATGCAGGCCCGGGGCGTAATAGTATGGTGCCTCGCGGAAGAAGCCGAGGCCCACGTCATTCCATGGCCCCAGGAATTCGGCGGCATCAATCACGCCAGATTGCAGCGCCTGATAGATTTCCCCACCGGGCAGCGCGACTGCCGCCCCGCCCAGACGGCGCACCATCTCGCCGCCGATGCCGGGAATGCGCATCTTCAAGCCCTGAAAATCGGCCAGGCTCTCGATCGGCCGCTTGAACCAGCCGCCGGCCTGATGACACGAATTGGCCACCGCCAGCGGCACCAGCCCGAACTGCCCGGCCAGTTCATCCCACAGGGCCTGCCCGCCGCCATGCTCCAGCCAGCCGCTCTGCTCCAGCGCATTCATGCCGAATGGCACGGCGGTGAAAAACGGATAGGCCGCATGCTTGCCGCCCCAATAATACTCCGCCGAGTGGTAGAGGTCGGCCGAACCGGTCGCGACGGCATCAAACACCTCGAACGCGCCAACCAGTTCGCCCGCCGCATAGACCCGGATATCGAGCGTGCCGCCGGACAGTTCACGTGCACGCTCGGCCACGCGCTCGGCGCTGACACCCAGGCCCGGCATGCCCTTGGGCCAGCTGGTCACCATGTTCAGCCGCACCGCCCCGGCCTGCACCTGGGTGGCGCCAGCCGCGCCTGCCCCGGTGAGGCCCGCGCCCGGCCCGAGCGCGCGAACAACAGCCACTGCCGCCCCGGCCCCGGCCGCAGCGCCCACGGCAACCGAAGTGATCAGACTGCGCCGGTCCATGATGTCTCCCCGTGTGTTGTTCTCAAGTCGGGTTACACGAGGTCGGGGCGCCTGTCAGGCGGCTTGCGATGACGTTTTCCGGCGCGGCCTGATGGGTGGCTGTGGTGGTGGGGCGACATTCTCTTTCCTCCCCCGCCCAGCGGGGGCTTGGCGTATGCGCCAAGGCCCAAGGGGCGGTGGCGGTGTTTGCTGGTCGCCATCGCGATGCCGGGTGGAAACGCCCCCTCAGCCGCGCTGGCGCGCGACAGCTCCCCCGTGGGACGGGGGAGCAAAGGGTGCGGGTGGTACTTCCGCCACGTGTTGCGCGGTGGAAGAGTTAAGTCCTCCCCCATTGAAAATGGGGGAGGGGGACCGCGGCGAAGCCGTCCATCCCCCTGCTGGCGCAGGGTACTTCCCCCACGCGTTGCGCGGGGGAAGACTTACCTCCCAAGACGCTCCCGAACAGCTTGTGCAATCCCATGACATACCTCGTAAAGCTGCCATTGAACCTGATGATTGCTGATCCGCAGCACCTGCCAGCCCTGATCGCACAGCCAGGCATCACGGGCCGCATCACGTGTTGAAAGACGGTGGTGGAAACCATCCACCTCGATGATCAGTCTGGCCGGGATGCTGGCGAAGTCCACGATATAGCGACCAATGGGATGCTGGCGCCGAAACCGGGCGCCGGTCGCATCGCCGCGCAGCTTGGACCACAGTCGCACCTCCCATTGGGTCATGGTTTTGCGAAGCTGACGGGCGCGGGCGATGGACATCAA
>JALOSP010000314.1 GCA_025458365.1 Hyphomonadaceae bacterium | reverse complement strand
CCGATCTCCTCCAGCGGCAGAGCCGCACACTCGGCAGCTGACAGGATCGGTTTAACGGGCGTCGGGGGTGATTCACGCATGAACATGCCTCTGCGACAATGGCGGTTGATCGGCAATTGCCAGCCGCATCTGCGACGATGTCCGTTTCTTACCACCGCCAGGCGCGAGGGTCCTGCTAGGTGCAAACGGACCACTCTGAAGGACCATCACGCCCATGACCTTCCATCCCTCAAGTCAAGACAGTCAGCCACCCACGATGCCATTCGTCGTACCGGCAGGGGCCGCCCGCAAGGGGGCCGGAACCGTGCTGTTCGGTTGCTGCCCCAATGACGTGAAAGTTCTGGCGGACGACACCGACGGTCGGCTGGCAGTCTTCGAATATCACGGGCGGGTCCGTGGCGGACCGCCGCTCCACCTGCACAAGGACCAGGACGAAATCTATTTCATCCGCGAGGGCCGCTGGATTTTTGTCGTGGGTGGGGAAACCCATCACCTGGGGCCGGGCGACACGATTTTCCTGCCACGCGGACTCCCGCACAGCTTCGCACAGACCAGTGAGGAAGGCCGCCTGGTGTTCATGTTTACTCCGGCTGGCACCATGGCCGGTTTCTTTGAGGCCATTGCCCGCTTCAACGGTCCACCAGAACCGGCCGTCGAGAAGGCCGTGTTTGCCCGGCATGGGATGGAAGTGGTGGGGCCACCGATTTTGCTGGATTGAACCGCATGCACGTGATCAGGTCGCCGTCTCATGTCTCCGGTCTTTTCATTCCTGCCACCGCAATCCGCGCTGCGGAGTCTGATCCGCCAGCATCAGATCATCCGGTTCAGATTTGGTGCGCATGAACCGGTTCCGGTGAAGCCCTATTGGCCGAGGCCGGCCTGCGCGATTGCCTTCTATCCGCGTGACAGGGAATGGATCTCGGGACTCGATGGCACGCCGCCATGGCAGAAGCCACGTGCAGCCGTGATCGGCCAGCCGACCGGGCTGACCTGGCGGCAGGTTGGCCGCGACTACCTCGTCTATCAGATCGAATTGCGGCCCGGCGCCCTGTCGCGACTGACGGGGGTCCCGGCGGACGCATTGACCGACGGCCATGTGGATGCCGAAGCCCTGATGCCTGCACCATTCCGGTCTCTGGTCGATTCCATTGAAGACACCGACGATCCCCACCAGATGGTCGCGCTGGCCGAACACTACTTTCTTGCAACTCTGGCCAGGGCGTCCGCTTTGACCCAGACTGACCGGCTGGCTGCCAGACTCATCGCCAATCCACAGATCAGCCTGGATTGTCTGGCCCACAGCGCATCGATCGGAGCCAGACAGCTTCGCAGGCTGTTTCAGGAACGAACGGGGACCGGGCCAAAGCTGCTGGCGCGGATCGCGCGGTTCGACAGTGTGGTGCGCCAGCACAATGCCGATCCAGCCGCTGACTGGCTGGAACTGGCCATCACCGCCGGATACAGTGACTATCAGCACTTGGCGCGGGATTTCCGTGACTTCACCGGCAAGAGCCCGGTGGGGTTTGCCAGGCTGGAAGATGATGCGCCCGAGCGCGCATTTGGCTATCGCGAAACCTGAATCCAGCCCAGCCGTGACAGGCCACGGCCAGCGGGCGCGTGTGATGCGTCATCGTGGCCGCTGGTGCTGCTGTTAAGAGGCTGCTTCACGTCTTTCCTGACTGCGACAAGCTGTTTTATAGCCAGCAGGCGAATGGCCGCCTGTCGGCTGTCGATAAACGCTCCGGTGGAGCCAAGCGAGGAAAGAAATCAGGTCATGGCAAAGATCAAGGTGGCAAACCCGGTCGTCGATCTCGACGGTGATGAAATGACCCGGATCATCTGGGCGATGATCAAAGAGCGGTTGATCCTGCCCTATCTCGACCTGCCGATCGAATATTATGACCTCTCCATCGAAAGCCGCGATGCCACCGATGACCAGATCACGATCGATGCCGCCAATGCGATCAAGAAGCATGGCGTGGGCATCAAGTGCGCCACCATCACGCCGGACGAACAGCGGGTGGAAGAATTCAAGCTGAAGAAGATGTGGAAGAGCCCGAACGGCACGATCCGCAACATTCTCGGCGGCGTGGTGTTCCGGGAGCCGATCATCTGCTCGAACGTGCCGCGTCTGGTGCCGGGCTGGACCCAGCCGATCATCATCGGGCGCCATGCCTTCGCTGACCAGTACAAGGCCACCGACTTCCGGGTGCCCGGCAAGGGCAAGCTGACCATCAAGTTCGTCGGTGAAGACGGCCAGGTGATCGAGCATGAAGTGTTCGACTATCCCGGCGCCGGGGTTGCCATGGCGATGTACAACCTCGACGATTCGATCCGCGAATTCGCCCATGCCAGCTTCCGCTATGGGCTGGCGCGTCAATATCCGGTCTATCTGTCCACCAAGAACACAATCATGAAGGCCTATGACGGGCGCTTCAAGGACATCTTCCAGGAAGTGTTCGATGCCGACTATGCCGCCCAGTTCAAGGAACTCGGCATCACGTATGAGCACCGCCTGATCGACGACATGGTGGCCAGTGCCATGAAATGGTCTGGCGGCTTTGTCTGGGCCTGCAAGAATTACGATGGTGACGTGCAATCCGACACGGTGGCGCAGGGCTTCGGTTCGCTGGGCCTGATGACCTCGGTGCTGATGACGCCGGATGGCAAGACACTTGAAGCCGAAGCGGCCCACGGCACGGTGACACGGCATTACCGCCAGCATCAGAAGGGTCAGAGCACGTCGACCAATTCCATCGCCTCGATCTTCGCCTGGACCCGGGGCCTGGCCCACCGGGCCAAGCTGGATGACAATGCCGCGCTGGCGACTTTCTCTGCCACGCTGGAAAAGGTGGTGGTCGATACTGTCGAAGGTGGCCAGATGACCAAGGACCTGGCCCTGCTGGTCGGTGACGAACAGGGCTGGCTGACCACCGAAGACTTCCTGATCGCGGTGGCAGAAAACTTCGAGAAGGAAATGGCGAAGGGCTGATCTCGCCTCGCCCCATGCAATGGGGCGAGGGGCCGGGGGTGAGGGGTCTTCGGGCAGTGCGCATTGCCAGCTGGAACACCACTCAACCGAGAGGCCCCTCGCCCTGCCCTCT
>JALOSP010000313.1 GCA_025458365.1 Hyphomonadaceae bacterium | reverse complement strand
CCGCCGGCACCCTCGCTGCAGCTCACCACAGATGTCGTGGTGTTCTGCGCCACCGACATGCCGAAATGGAACCCGACCAACGTCTGCTCCTACCATCTGCAGGAGGCCGGGGCGACGCCGGTGCAGGAGCTGGCCTTCGCGCTCGCCAATGCCATCGCCCTGCTCGATGCGATCCGCGCCCGCCCCGAAGTCGCGCCGGCGATGTTCCCGCGCATCGTCGGGCAGATCTCGTTCTTCGTGAATGCCGGCATGCGTTTCGTGACGGAGCTGTGCAAGATGCGCGCTTTCGTCGATCTCTGGGACGAGATTTGCGAGTCCCGCTACGGCGTGACCGATCCGAAATACCGCCGCTTCCGCTATGGCGTGCAGGTCAATTCGCTGGGCCTGACCGAGCCGCAGCCGGAGAACAATGTCTATCGCATCCTCTTGGAAGCACTCGCTGTCACCCTGTCCAAGGATGCCCGGGCGCGCGCCTTGCAATTGCCCGCCTGGAACGAGGCGCTCGGCCTGCCGCGCCCCTGGGACCAGCAATGGAGCCTGCGCATGCAGCAGGTGCTGGCCTATGAGACCGACCTTCTGGAGTATGAGGATATCTTCGACGGCAGCCACGTGATCGAGGCCAAGGTCGCTGAACTGATGGCTGGCGCCCGCGCCGAACTCGCAAAACTCGACGGAATGGGCGGCGCGGTCGCAGCCGTTCCCTACATGAAGGAAGCACTGGTTGCCTCCAATCGTGACCGGCTCTTGGGCATCGAAGGTGGGACCCAGACCGTGGTCGGCGTGAACCGCTGGACCGAAACCGAGCTGTCGCCGCTCGGGACCGGTGATGAAGCCATCATGATCGTCGATCCGATGGTCGAGGGTGAGCAGGTGGCGCGCCTGAAAGCCTGGCGGACGGCGCGTGATCAGGGCGCCTGTGACGCCGCGCTGGCCGCACTGGTGGATGCGGCGCGATCTGGAACCAATATCATGGAGCCGTCGATTGCCTGCGCACGGGCGGGTGTCACGACTGGTGAATGGGGCGCGGCCCTGCGCGGGGTGTTCGGTGAGTATCGCGCACCCACCGGTGTGTCGCTGCTGGTCGGGATCGAGGGGGACGATATCGAAGCGGTCAAAGACCGTGTCGATGCGGTGAGCGACCGGCTGGGGCGGCGCCTGTCGTTCCTGGTCGGCAAACCCGGCCTCGACGGCCATTCCAATGGCGCCGAACAGATTGCGACACGCGCGCGCGCTGTGGGCATGGATGTGACCTATGAAGGCATCCGTCTGACACCGGAAGAAATCGTGACGGCGGCGCGAGACAAGAAGGCTCATGCGATCGGCCTGTCGATCCTGTCCGGCTCGCACCTCGATCTGGTGCGCGACGTGGTCGCCCGGATGCGCGATGCCGGTCTGGGCCATGTGCCCGTGGTGGTCGGCGGGATCATTCCGCCGGAGGATGAACAGGCCCTGCGCCAGTTCGGGGTGACAGCGGTCTACACGCCCAAGGACTTCAAGATCACCGACATCATGGGCGATCTGGTGGGGATCGTGGAAGCGCGGGTTGATGTGTTGAAGGGGTGAGCTCAGGCTTGCGTTCAAGCCAGCTCCAGATCACCCCACCCTGTCGGCCCCAGGGCTTCCAGCGGCTGGAACTGCACCTTGTAGGCCATCTTGGCCGAGCCTGCGATCCAATAGCCAAGATAGATATGCGCCAGCCTGGCCTCGCGCGCCTGGCGGATATGATCCAGCACGATGAAGGAGCCGAGGCTGCGCTCCTCCATGTCCGGTTCATAGAAGGAATAGACCAGCGACAACCCGTCTTCGAGCACATCGACCAGGGCACACCCGATCAGCTGGCCGTCCGTCCCGTCCAGCCGGTATTCGACCAGATGGGTGCGCACAGTGGTTTCCTCGACCATGGCGGCATAGTCGAAGGCCGACATTTCAGCCATGCCCCCGCCCGCATGGCGGCTGCCGAGATAACGCTTGAGCAGGTCGAAATGCTCGTATGTTGCATGGGCTGGAACCAGCGAGGCAACAACATCGCCATTACGCTTGTTGACCCTGCGCCAGCGCCGGTTTGTCTCGAACCGGTTGACCGGCACCCGGACTGACACACATGAGGCGCACATGTCACACGCCGGGCGATAGGCGATGTTCTGGCTGCGCCGGAACCCGGCATGGGTCAGATTGTCATTGAGTTCGACAGCATCGGCACCATCCAGTGCGGTGAACACCTTCCGCTCGCGCCGACCGGGCAGGTAGGGGCAGGGCTGCGGCGCGGTCAGGTAGAACCTGATGTTGCGCGCGGCCTTGATCCTCGCATCGGGCGTGAAGGGATTGGAACTCATCGAGTGGTACTATGCCACGCGTTGCGGGGCTGACAAGCCAGGCCTGCCTTACAATCCACTATTGGCAGGCAGGGCGGGCGCAGCGCGCTTCAGGATGATCGAGATGCGTCGGTTGGAGGCAGCAAACGGGTCATCCGGGAACAAGGGATCGGCGCCAGCCCGACCGACCACTTCGGAGACCCGGTCTTCGGTTAGCCCGCCTTCCAGCAGCAGGCGTCGGGCGGCATTGGCACGGGCCGACGACAGGTCCCAGTTCGACATGGCCGGGTCCGGATTGGGGGCGGCGTCCGTATGGCCGGAAATGATCAGCTGGTTGGGCAGTTGCTGGACCACTTTGGCGGCAGCCTGCAGCAGGGTCCGCGTGCGCGCATTGGGGACGGCAGAGCCAGGCTCGAACATCGGGCGGCCTTCCTGATCAACCAGTTGGATGCGCAGGCCTTGCGGGGTCTGGTCCACGATGATGTTGCGGCTGAGTTCGGCCAGTTCCGGCATGTCCTGCAAGGCTTGGCGCAATGACATTTCGGCCGCAGCAAATTCGGCAGCCTCACGTTCGGCCATTTCGGCAGCAATGTCAGCCTCTGACGGGCTGCCTGAACCGCCTTCAGAGGGTGAATTGGCATCGTCAGCATCGGTCCGCGACTGGCCAGGGGTCTGTGGCGGGGCTTCCTTGTCAAACATCGGGGTGGCGCCTGCCTGCATGGCGCCCTCCTGGCCGATGGCCGTGCCTCCCAGCAGGCCGCCGGACCCTGAGGTGGAGGCAGACACGCTGGC
>JALOSP010000312.1 GCA_025458365.1 Hyphomonadaceae bacterium | reverse complement strand
CATGACGACCCGACGCGCCTTGCCCAAAGGCGTCCGCCCGGCTAACCCGCGCAGCATGATGATTTTCCAGTTTCCCGGTCAGGGCAGCCAGGCGGTAGGCATGGGTGTCGGTCTGGCTGATGAGTTTGCTGTGGCCCGCGCCGTGTTTGCAGAGGTCGACGAAGCCCTGGGCCAGAACCTGTCAGACTTGATGCGCGCTGGACCGCTTGAGGCTTTGACCCTGACTGAAAATGCACAGCCAGCGCTGATGGCGGTTTCGCTTGCGGTGGTTCGCGTTCTGGAAGCCGAGTTCGGTGTCGGCGTGGATCGGGCCGCCCTGGTGTGCGGCCACTCGCTGGGAGAGTATTCGGCACTGACAGCTGCTGGCGCCCTGTCGCTTGCTGATTCGGCGCGGCTGCTGAAACTGCGCGGACAGGCCATGCAGCGTGCGGTTCCACCTGGTGCTGGCGCCATGGCCTCGCTGATTGGTCCCAAGGTCGATCTGGCACTGGCTGAGGCAGCGGCTGCCGAAGGCGCGAAGGTTGGCATGTGTGTGGTCGCTAACGACAACAACGCAGGCAATGTCGTGATTTCGGGCGAGGCTGGTGCCGTTGCCGCGGCGATCGAAGCTGCCAAGGCGATGGGTGCCCGCGCAATCCCGCTTGCGGTGTCTGCGCCGTTCCACTGTCCACTGATGGCGCCTGCAGCCGCCGAGATGGCCGCTGCGCTCGCTTCGGTGACCCTGCTTGCTCCGGTCGTGCCTGTCTTGTGCAATGTGACCGTGACCCCCGAGACCGACCCTGATCGCATCCGCGAACTCCTTGTCGAGCAGGTGACAGGCCGGGTGCGGTGGCGCGAATCGATTGTGAAGCTTGCCTCGGATGGCGCCACGCGGTTTGTGGAAATCGGGGCAGGATCAGTGTTGACCGGGATGTCGAAGCGGATCGCGCCAGACGCCCAGAGCCATGCGATCAATGACAGCGCCTCGATGCGCCTGTTTCTCGATACCCTCTAACCACAGGATCGGCTGATGTTTTCTCTTGCAGGCAAGAAAGCCCTCGTGACCGGCGCCACAGGCGGGATCGGCAGGGCCATCGCCCAGGCCTTGTGCGATGCCGGTGCAACGGTTGCGCTGTCTGGCACGCGCGAAGCCGTGCTGGCCGAAGTCTGCGCGGGGCTGCCCGGATCGGTGCCGCTGGTTTGCAACCTGTCCGACACGGTCCAGGCCGACGGGCTTGTCGGGCGGGCAGAAGAGGCCATGGACGGGCTGGACATTCTCGTGGCCAATGCAGGCATCACGAAAGACGGCTTGTTGCTGCGGATGAAGGATGAAGACTTCCAATCCGTGCTGGACGTGAACCTCGGCGCCTATTTCCGGATGTCGCGCGCGGCACTGAAAGGCATGATGAAGCGCCGCGCGGGCCGGATCATCGGCATCACGTCGGTCGTCGGCGTGACAGGCAATCCGGGCCAGGCGAACTACGCGGCATCGAAGGCCGGAATGATCGGTTTCACCAAGTCTCTGGCCCAGGAAGTCGGCTCACGCGGTGTGACCGCCAATTGTGTGGCTCCCGGGTTCATCGCATCACCGATGACCGATGTGCTGAACGACGCCCAGAAACAAACAATCATGGCGAAGATCCCGGCAGGACGGCTCGGGCAGCCCGAGGAGATTGCCGCTGCCGTTGTCTATCTGGCCAGCGATGCTGCAGCCTATGTCACCGGCCAGACGCTGCACGTGAATGGTGGCATGGCCATGATCTGAAACTCGGACAGGAAGGCCACAGCGGTGGTTTCTGTTGTCCGTGTTTGGAGTTTGCTGCCACTTGGGCTAATCGGCGCCTTCGTCTGCAAAGCGTGCATCCCGGATGGGGCCCGATTGCACGAAACTGTATCAACCGGGCTACCGACCAATTGGGTCGCGGCCCCAATCAACCGGGGACATTTCCATGTCGGACACGTTTGAACGGGTAAAGAAGATCGTCATCGACCACCTCAGCGCCGACGCGGACAAGGTTGTGGCCGGTGCCAGCTTCATCGATGATCTGGGCGCTGACAGCCTTGATACGGTCGAACTGGTGATGGCATTCGAAGAAGAGTTCGGTGTCGAAATCCCGGACGATGCCGCCGAAAAGATCCAGACCGTGGGTGATGCGGTCAGCTTCATCGACGCGAACGCTGCCGGCTGACCAGCATGCGGCGCGTCGTCGTCACCGGGATCGGCCTCGTCACCCCTGTGGGCGTCGGGGCCGATTTTGTCTGGCAGGCCCTGATGGCTGGCGCCAATGGGGCCGGGACCATTACGCGGTTTGATGCTTCGGCCCTGTCGGTGACCTATGCGTGCGAGGTCCCTTGGGTCACCGGGCAGGGTGGCGGCGCACCAGACCAGCCGGGCGCATTCGATCCTGACCTGTTCATGTCGGCGCGAGACCGCCGCCGGGTCGATGATTTCATCCTGTATGGCGTGGCGGCTGCCGATATGGCGCTGGCTGACGCGAACTGGAAGCCCGAAGACCCGGACTCGCTTGAGCGCACCGGTGTCATGATCGGTTCCGGGATCGGTGGGCTGTCCACCATTGCTGACACGGCGCTGCAGCTTGAGCGGGAAGGGCCGCGCAAGATCAGCCCGTTCTTTGTACCGTCGGCCCTGATCAACCTGATTTCCGGGCATGTTTCCATCAAGCACGGCTTCAAGGGCCCCAATCATTCGGTGGTTACGGCATGTGCGACCGGTGCCCATGCCATCGGCGATGCGGCCCGCATGATCAAATACGGCGACGCTGACGTGATGGTGGCTGGTGGCGGCGAAGCTTCGATCTGCAAGATCGGCATGGTTGGCTTTGCTGCTGCGCGTGCGCTCTCCAGTGGCTTCAATGACAATCCGCAAGCCGCCTCGCGCCCTTATGACAAGGACCGCGATGGATTCGTCATGGGTGAAGGTGCCGGCGTGCTCGTTCTTGAGGAATACGAGCATGCGAAGGCACGTGGCGCCAAAATCTATTGCGAAGTCGCAGGTTACGGCATGTCCGGCGATGCTTACCATATCACTGCGCCACTATGTCAACGCCCATGGAACCTCGACACCCCTGGGTGACGAGATCGAGTTGCGTGCGATCGAGCGGCTGTTCGACGGGCACACCGGCGGATTGACCGTCTCTTCCACCAAGTCTGCCATCGGTCACTTGCTGGGTGCGGCGGGTGGGGTCGAGGCCGCATTCACGGCCTTGGCCATCGCCAATGGCGGAGCGCCACCGACGCTCAATCTGGACCATCCGTCTGTAGACACCAAAATCGATTTGGTGGCGAAAATCGGCAAAACGATGCCGGTCATAGCCGCCATGTCCAACTCGTTCGGCTTCGGCGGGACCAATGCAGCTCTTGTGATGCGAGCGGTGTAGGCCATCATGACCGATGACATCGACAGCCAACCCGCCGCGCCGCGATCAGATGGCGCGGCTTCAGCGCCCGTGCCACCGCCTGTGCCAACCCCGGTTGCGGGGCGCACGCGCGGCACCCGCCCTGATGATCCGGTTGCAAAGATCCGCGGTGCCAAAAAAGTCCGCCGGCGCAAGCTCGAAACGGCCGGTTTGTGGCTGATCGCAGCGCTTGCGGTCCTGGTCGTGCTCGGCACAGTCTACGCTTTCGTCTTCTCTGGCCCCCGGACCGCATCCGGCGAACCTTCGACATTTGTGGTGCGTTCCGGCGATGGCAGTTCGGCTGTCTCCCAGCGTCTGGCCAAGGAGGGTTTGGTCCGGTCGCGGTTGGTGTACCGGGTGATCGAGGCGGTCAGCGCGGGTGGCGAGTTGAAGCCGGGCGAGTACGAAATCCCGTCGGGGGCCTCGCCAGGGCGGATTGTCGACATCCTGACAACGGGTCGCGGCATCCAGCGCAAGATCACCATCCCGGAAGGCTGGACTGTTGCCATGGCGATGGAGCGGATCGAGAAGAACCCGCTGCTGGAGGGGCCCATGCCGACTACGGTGCCGGCCGAAGGCACCATGATGCCAGACACATATCCTTTTCAACGCGGCGACACGCGGGCAGCCATGGTCGAGCGGATGGTGGCGACCAGCGAGAACTTCCTGGCAGAGGCCTGGCTGAGACGGGCTGCCGACTTGCCGCTGCGGACCCCGCAGGAAGCCCTGATACTCGCCTCGATCGTGGAAAAGGAAACCGCCATTGCATCCGAGCGGCCTCAGGTCGCCTCGGTGTTCGTCAACCGGCTGCGGCGTGGCATGAAGCTGCAAAGTGATCCGACGATCATCTATGGCATCACCAAGGGGGTTCCATTGCGGCGCCGCATCAGGGCGAGCGAGATCCGCATGCCGCACCCGTGGAACACTTATGTGATCAATGCCCTGCCACCGACGCCGATTGCCAACCCGGGCCGTGAATCGATCGAGGCTGTGCTCAACCCGCCTGACACCCCCTACATCTTCTTTGTGGCTGATGGGACTGGCGGGCATGTGTTTGCCGAGACCTATGCCGAGCATAATCGCAACGTGCAGCGCTGGCGTGAATTCCGGGCGCGGCAAGAAGCCAAGGACGCCGACCTTGCCGGTGGCCGTGACAGCGGCGGCGGGCAATGAGCGTGCCCATCTCCGGGATGACCGGCTTTGCCCGGTGTGAAGGCGCGATGGCCGGGTGGCTCTGGGTCTGGGAAGCGCGCAGCGTCAACGGGCGCACGCTGGATTTGAAAGTGCGTCTGCCACAAGGACAGGACAGTCTTGACCCGCTGATCCGGGACGGGGCCAAGGCGAGGTTTTCGCGCGGATCGTTCCAGGTCAGCCTGTCGCTCAAGCGCGACACAGGCGATGAGGCACCCGAATTGCAGGTCAATCAGGTGCTGGTCGATCAGCTCCTGGCGGCTGGGGCTGCCCGCGTCGCGTCGGGTCAGGTGCGTGCGCCGGACTGGGCGGGCCTGCTGGCCGTGCGCGGTGTGGTGACGATTGCTGATGACGTGGTGGCCGAAGATGCGCGCGAGGCCCTCGATGCGGCCTTGCGGCAGGGGCTGGACACGGTGCTGGACCAGTTGAAGGCGGCGCGGGTCGCTGAAGGGGCGGCCTTGGCCACAGTGTTCGCCCGGCTGTTTGACGAGGTGGAAACGGCGCTGGCGGCTGCAACCATCGCCGCCAGTGGACAGGTTGCGGCCCTGCAGACCAAAGTTGCGCGCCGCGCTGCAGAGCTTCTGGGCAGCACGCTGGTCGATGAACAGCGGCTGGCACAGGAAGTGGCGATGCTGGCCATGAAGGCCGATGTGCAGGAAGAACTCGACCGGGTGAGTGCACACCTGGCTGACGGACGGGCTCTGCTCGCGGCCGGTGGCGCCATTGGCCGCAAGCTGGATTTCCTGGCCCAGGAGCTGCACCGCGAGGCCAATACCTTGACCACCAAGTCTGCCACACTGGACCTGACGCGGATCGGGATCGAACTGAAAACCACCATCGACCGGTTGAAGGAACAGGCCGCCAATGCCGAGTGATGCGTCCGTGCCCGTTCCGCAAACCCGCCGTGGCATGATGCTGGTGGTGGTGAGCCCCTCGGGTGCCGGCAAGACCAGTCTGTCCCGCCGGCTGATGGAAGACGACCGGACAATCAGCTTTTCAGTATCCTGGACGACCCGTGGCCCGCGTGTCGGGGAAGTCGACGGTGTGCATTACCGGTTTGTGGACAAGGACCAGTTCCGGGCCGAGCGTGGCACGTCCGGCTTTCTCGAATGGGCCGAAGTGCATGACCATTATTACGGCAGCCCGCGCGCCCCGGTGATGGCGACGCTGGAAGCCGGGCGCGATCTGCTGTTCGACATCGACTGGCAGGGCGCCCAGCAATTGAAAGAGGCTGCGCCGGCCGATGTGGTCAAGGTTTTCATCCTGCCACCCTCCATGACCGAGCTGCGAAAGCGCCTGACCGGTCGTGGCACCGATGCGCCAGA
>JALOSP010000311.1 GCA_025458365.1 Hyphomonadaceae bacterium | reverse complement strand
TGGCATGCCTGCCTCGGTCACGTTCCCCGAGATCAGTTCGACCTTGAAGCTGGACCCGGCATCGACGCCGCTCAGCGCGATCTCGCAGGTCGTGGTCACACTTGCGCCGACAGCCGGATCAAGCCGTCCGACCTCGTCGCACGATGGCAGGCCGCTCGCTGATGCTGCGGCAGCAGACGGTGCATCGGCGGCTGGTGCAGCCTTGCCTGCCTCTGCAGTGCCAGCAGCGGGATTGCAGGCTGATAGCGCTGTAACAGCCAGCAACAGGGTGCCGAACGGGATGAAACGTGATGTCATGATGCCCTCCTGGAATCAGGCTGCCACCGGGCACCCTGCTCGCCGCGCACGGTGCCATTTCCAGCGCCAAGCCCCAAGGAAAATCCAGATTTCCGACCGGTCATGGTCATTGCACCGACCCCCCGGCAGCAGCCTTCCACGGGCCCAGACGCAAGGCACCAAACCAGATCAGGGTCAGGATCGCCTGCACCACAGCCGATATGCCCCAGACCGGCACCGGATCGCGGAACAGGATCACGCTGATCGCAAAATAGAACAGCACAAAGCCACACAGGAACAGGCTGGCCCGCACCGTGCGATAAAACAGGGTGCCTGGCTCGCCCCACAACGCCCGGCCACCGGGCATCTCACGCGTGCCGCCACCTGAAAGAACTGCGGCCAGCAGTGCCATCAGGATTGGCAGACCGATGATCGCAGTCACGATGAAATGGCCTGTGACACGCCCGGTCCAATCGACGGGCACACCTGCACCCAAGGCCCAAAAGATATGGCCCATCATCAGACCAAGCCCGATGAAAAACGGCCACATCACAGCTTGTTCCAGCGATGGCCGGGCTTGCGGGGGCGGTGGCGGGATCATGCGGCACTCCTGCCGTGCGGAACACGTGACGCAAACGATCTACGCCTGACTTGGTCCAAATTGATTGACCAAGTCAGATTTTTGGGGTAATGCTGGACCGTGGACCAGCAACTCAACATCGCCGAGGCCAAGGCCCGGCTGTCCGAACTGATCGACCTGGCGCTCGCCGGGGGCGAGGTGGTGATTGCACGGGCCGGAAAGCCGGTGGTGCGGCTGGTACCTGCAGTGCAGGTGGCCCCGGCCCGCAGCGGGTTTTTCGGGGTGTTGAGCCACCTCGGCCCGGTGCCGGACGAGGCCCTCACCACAGAACCCGCGGACAGCGATTTCGACTTTGCAGCCGAGGATGACGGTGCCTCAGCCATGCGCTTTGCCGCCGAGCTTGACCGCTCGGTCTTCCGCCACACGGACTGACCATGGCGCTGTTGCTCGATACGAATGTCATCCTGGTCGGGCTGATGGAGCCTGCGCGCATTCCTGCCCATGTGCGCCGCCAGATCGAGGATCCGCTGGCGGCGTGTGTGGTCAGCGTGGTCAGTCTCTACGAGATCGGATTTAAAACCGCACTCGGCAAACTTCCCATCCCGGCCAGCTTCGATCTGCGCGCCCATCTGAAGGCATCGGGGATTGGCGTGCTCGACGTCAAGGCGCAGCATGCCATTGTGGCCTCGCGCCTGCCACTTGAGCATCGTGACCCGTGGGACCGGCTGATCGCCGCCCAATGCCTCGTGGACGGCCACCAGCTCGTGAGCGGCGACAACACGATCAGTGCACTGGGCATCGCCCGGATCTGGTAGGGGCTGGCGGTTCATGCGGCGGGGGTTTCCTGTCGGGATTGGTTGGGCTTGCGATTATTGGCGTTGCCATCTGGCAAGATCAGCCAAAATTTCATCGTGAGTCACGACGTGGCCGGCCTCGGCATCGGCTAAACCACGTTGAAGCCCCGCAATCTCTGCGGGCGTCAATGACTGGTCCAACGTTTGCGCCTCCTCATCGTCGATCCCGCGCACCACGAAGGCTAATGCCAGCTCGGGAGCGCTGGTTTTCAAGCGGGACGCATGCTCGACAAGCCGATCCGCCATCTCGTCGGTCAGCTCGATAGTGATGGCCCCCATCACCCCACACTCCCCTCAAGGCTGATCGCCACCAGCTTCTGCGCCTCCACAGCAAACTCCATCGGCAGCTCCTGCAGCACTTCGCGCACGAAGCCGTTGACCAGCAGCGCCACGGCATCCTCCTGGGACAGCCCGCGCTGGCGGCAGTAGAACAACTGGTCCTCGCTCAGCCGGGTGGTCGTGGCCTCATGTTCGAACGTGGCCTGGGGCGTCTTGGCCTCCACATAAGGCACGGTGTGGGCCCCGCAGGTATCGCCGATCAGGAGGCTGTCACACTGGGTGAAGTTGCGGGCGCCAGCGGCTTTCGCATGGGCGGATACCAGACCGCGATAGGTGTTGTTGCTCTTGCCGGCCGAAATCCCTTTCGACACGATTCGCGAGCGGGTATTCCTGCCCAGATGGATCATCTTGGTGCCGGTGTCGGCTTGCTGGTGGCCGTTGGTGACGGCAATCGAATAAAACTCGCCCTGGCTGTCATCGCCGCGCAGCACGCATGACGGATATTTCCAGGTGACCGCCGAGCCTGTCTCCACCTGGGTCCAGCTGACCTTGGAGCGCGCGCCCCGGCAATCGGCGCGCTTGGTGACAAAATTGTAGATCCCGCCCACACCATTCTTGTCGCCCGGATACCAGTTCTGAACGGTGGAATACTTGATTTCAGCATCCTCCAGCGCGATCAGTTCGACCACGGCAGCATGCAACTGGTTTTCATCGCGCATCGGGGCGGTGCAGCCTTCCAGATAGGACACATAGGCGCCCTTGTCGGCGATGATCAGCGTCCGCTCGAACTGGCCGGTCTCAGCGGCATTGATCCGGAAATAGGTGGACAGCTCCATCGGGCAGCGGACGCCCGGCGGGATGTAAACGAAGGTGCCATCAGAAAACACCGCCGAATTAAGCGTGGCATAGAAATTGTCGCTCACCGGCACCACAGTGCCCAGGTACTGGCGCACCAGTTCGGGGTGGTCCTGCAAGGCCTCCGACATCGAACAGAAGATCACGCCGGACCGCGCCAGTTCCTCGCGGAATGTGGTGGCGACCGAGACTGAGTCAAACACGGCATCGACCGCCACCTTGGGCGCACCTTTCACGCCCGCCAGCACCTCCTGCTCACGGAGCGGGATGCCCAACTTCTTGTAGGTTTCG
>JALOSP010000310.1 GCA_025458365.1 Hyphomonadaceae bacterium | reverse complement strand
CAATGGTTCAAGTTTTCAAGCGACAGTCCCGCCAGCTTCAGGCAGGCGTCGAGCCAAACCACATATTCGTCGGCAGTCCGGGTACTGTTCGTGCTGGCCCGCCAGGTGCCGACCCAATCGCGCCCATCATGGACGGCAAATTTCGAATTGGTATTCCCGACATCGATCACCAGCAGCATGTTCGCCCCACCCCCGCGGAGCGTGCGGCTCCACCGGCTCCATCGTCAGCCCTCCGCATCGTGAGATGCCGGCCCCCCGCACCCGGACGGATCGGCCAGCCTGGCATCCAGCCCAACCAGAACCGCTTCGGCCCGTTCCTTGAACTCATAGCCGCGTGGCGGGCGCACGTCACGGTCTGCAATGATCAAACCCTCAGCATCCAGCACTTGGACGGTAAACCGGCCGCCATTCACACCGCCCATGCTTTCAGCGACAAGGCCCGGCAATCTGATGCCTGCCGTCTGATCGGAAACAAAACGCTCCCGCAGGTCGGCGGGCACCGGAGTTGTGACTGGAGCCATGTAACGCTCGCCATCGACCACCAGAAACTCCCAGTCTGCAGCAGCAAGCCGGTCAGACTCTGCCACATCTACCGCATGAACCCGAAGCGATTCGAGGATCGATTCAAACGCGCCATTGACCTCGGTCACGCGCCAGGCGACCTGCACAGCAAGCCGGGGCGTGGTGCCACCAGCCGTGCGGGCCCCGGCCTGTTCCGGTTCTGGCGCCTTTGGGTCGATGAAGTCGGGCGTGTTCCAGACAACGATCCGGCCCTTGGGCCCGGGGCCGGTGAACTGGCGGGCCGCAAGGCCGCTGCGACCGAAATCTTCGCCTTCATACCAGCAGACCGGCCGGTCTGACTCCAGTTCCGAGAGTGCGGCCCCGCGGCTGCCCAACCTTCCACAACTCGTTACGCATGCATGCCCCCGACACACAGGCCGACCCAAAAAACACGTCCCCCGCATAAACATCCCAAATTCTGTCAACTGCCAGCTTCAAACTGAGCGCACCGACAGAGCTCAGTGTCAAAAACTCGCCGGAAACAGTCCGATCCGGAAGGTTGACTGTGATCGGCGCACCAATCCCGCGGGCCCGGGCCAACCAATCGGCACGCACCGCGGCAAAGCCCCCGGCCTGCCACTGTTGCAAGCGCCCGGTGAAACAATCAGCAAGGACGGCGGCGACCTGGTCGGGACCGATGGTGGCAGGCGCCACACCGGGCCTGAGAGCATCTGCGACCGCTGCCACGTCGCGGCCTGCAACTTCTGGCGCGGTGAGCAGATTGACGCCGATCCCGACAGCAACGCAGGTGATGTTCGGCCCGACCGCATGGCTCTCGATCAAAATGCCTGAGCATTTCGTGCCGTCGAGTTCCACATCATTGGGCCATTTGAGCCGGACGCGCGACGGGTCCACCCAGCGGTCCAGCGTATCGGCAAGGGCGAGAGCCGCGATGAACGAGATGCCGGCAGCCTGATGGGGCGGCATGGCCAGCGTGAAGAGGCCGGTGATGAACAGATTGCCGGGTGCTCCAACCCAGCTGCGACCCCGCCGCCCGCGTCCTGCGGTCTGCTCGCGGGCCAGCACCCACAATGGCCCGGACTGCCCCTCCCGGGCCAGACGCAGAGCCTCGTCATTGGTCGATCCCAGCGTGTCATAGACCCTGATGTCCGGCACGCCCCCGGAACTGTTCACTGGGACACGTTCACTGGAAGACGCTGCCCGCCACGGCGGCAACGGCGGCCAGCAAGCCCACCAGCGGGGTGAGCGCAGCCAGGACCAGCGTCACCCCGGTCAGGGTCACGGTCGTGGAGTTGCCGCCGCCGATGACGGTGGCCGAAGGCGCGTCAAACCACACCGTCTTCATCAGGCGCAGATAGTAGAAGGCAGACACCACCGAGGCGATCACGAGCACGATGGCGAGTGGCAGAACCCCGCCTGCCACAGCAGCACTCACCACCTCGAACTTCCCGAAGAAGCCCGCCAGCGGCGGAATGCCCATGACGGAAAACACCAGCATGGTCATGGCGAGCGCCATCAGGGGCCGGGTCTTCGAAAGGCCCGCCAGGTCGGCGATGTTTTCCAGTGCCCTGCCATCGGCATCACGCATCGACAGCACGATGCCGAACATGCCGAGCGATGTGATCGCATAGATTGACACGAACACCAGCAAGGCCTGCGGTCCATGCTCCGGCCCCGAAGCAATCGCCACCAACGCGTAACCCATGTTGGCAATCGACGAATAGGCCAGCAGGCGCTTGATATTGGTCTGTTGCAGGGCAAACAGCGCGCCCACGCCCATGGACAGCACGGCCATGATGGAGATGATCTGGCGCCAGTCCTCAAGCAACGGGCCAAAAGCATCATAGCAAACCCGGGCGAACAGGATGGCAGCGGCCACCTTGGGCGCTGTCGCAAAGAAGGCGGTTGATGGCGTCGGGCTGCCTTCGTAAACGTCTGGCGTCCACATGTGGAATGGCGCCGCCGAAATCTTGAACGCCAGACCGCACAGGATGAACACCATGCCAAACACAAGTCCCACATGGCCGTCGGCCACCGCCTTGGACGCCGCAATCTCCTCAAACCGCACCGAGCCGGTGAAGCCATAGACCAGCGAACAACCATAGAGCAGCAGGCCGGATGACAGGGCGCCCAACACGAAATACTTCAGCCCGGCTTCAGAGCTTTTTGCATCATCGCGCGCATAGGCGGCCAGCACGTAGAGCGCCAGGGATTGCAGCTCCAGCCCCATGTAGAGCGTGATCAGATCCTTGGCCGAGACCATGATGAACATGCCCAGCGTAGCCAGCACCGCCAGCACCGGATACTCCGGCCGGTCGATATTGCGCTCTTCGAGATAGTCCACCGCCAGCAGCAAGGCGGCAGCAGCCACGCAGCCGATCACCAGCTTGGCATAGGCGCCAAACAGGTCAGCGACATAGCTACCCAGGAACAGGACTTGCGGCTCCTGCGGCATGGTCAGCACGGCGGTGAAGCCCGCCGCCACCAGCACCACCACCGAGGCCCAGGTGAGCACGCGCGCCGACCGTTTGCCCATGAAAGCGCCAGCCATGACGATGGCCATGGCGCCAAGCGCCAGGATCAGTTCGGGCACGATGAATGGCACCTGCTGGGCCAGAAGTGCGGGCGTCATCGACACGGGCGTTGTCATCAGTCGGGCCTACTTGAACGAAGCATGGAACAGCTCGACCAGAGCGCCAGCCGAAGCGGCGGTCTGGTCGAACACCAGTGAGGGATAAAAACCAAGGATCAGGGCAGACGCGATCAGCGGCACGAAGACGAAAATCTCCTTCGCATCCATGTCGGTGATCGCAGCCAGCTTCGGATTGGTGATCTCCCCGAAAATCACCTTGCGATACAGCGTCAGCATGTAGGCTGCCGACAGGATCACGCCCGATGCAGCCACCATGGCGACTGTCGGGTCCACGTTGAAGGCGCCCTGCATCGTCATGATTTCACCGACAAAACCGGCTGTGCCCGGCAGGCCCACATTGCCCATGGTGAACAGCATGAAGACCGCGGCAAACACCGGCATCCGGTTGACCAACCCGCCATAGAAGGCGATCTCGCGGGTGTGCATCCGGTCGTAGATCACGCCCACGCACAGAAACAGCGCGCCCGAAATCACCCCGTGCGACAGCATCTGAAAGATCGCGCCCTGCACACCGATCTCGTTGCCGGAGAAGATGCCCATGGTGACAAAGCCCATGTGCGCCACCGAGGAATAGGCGATCAGCTTCTTGATATCGGTCTGCCGGAACGCCACCAGCGATGTGTACACGATCGCGATCACGCTCATCGCATAGATCAGCGGGGCAAAGGCGTTGGAGGCATCGGGAAACATCGGCAGCGAGAAGCGCAGGAAACCATAGCCGCCCATCTTCAACAACACGCCCGCCAGGATCACCGAGCCTGCGGTTGGCGCCTCCACGTGAGCATCCGGCAACCAGGTATGGACAGGCCACATCGGCATCTTCACCGCAAACGAGGCAAAGAACGCAAACC
>JALOSP010000309.1 GCA_025458365.1 Hyphomonadaceae bacterium | reverse complement strand
GCAGGCCCCGGCCACTATGTCTTCATCATGCATTGCGACAAGGCGCCCTTCGACAACAATGACCTGCGCATGGCGCTGAAAATGTCGATCAACCGCGGCGAGATGGTGGAAAAGGTGCTTGGCGGCTTCGGCAGCCCGGGCAACGACTTCCCGATCAATGCGGCCTATCCGCTGTTTGACGACAGCATCCCGCAGCGCGAATACGATGCCGCGGCAGCGGCGGAGTTCTACAAGAAGTCCGGCCACGACGGCTCGCCCATCGTCCTACAGGTCGCCCCGGGTGCCTTCCCGGGCGCGGTGGATGCGGCCAACCTCTTCGCTGCCTCGGCCAATGCGGCGGGTGTGCCGCTCCAGATCAAGCTGGAGCCCGACGACGGCTACTGGTCGAACGTCTGGAACGTCGCCCCCTTCTGCGCCTCGTATTGGGGCGGGCGTCCCGTGCAGGACCAGATGTACACCACGGCCTACCTGTCGACCGCCGAATGGAACGACACGCGCTTCAAGAACGCCAAGTTCGACGAGCTTCTGGTCGCGGCACGGGGCGAGCTCGATCAAGCCAAGCGCAAGGGCATCTATTCGGAAATGGCGAACATGCTGCGCGACGAGGGTGGCCTCATCTGCCCGATGTTCAACGATTGGGTCGAAGGCCGGCGGGTCGAGGTCGGCGGCTGGGTCGCCAACCCGCAAGGCACGATGATGAACGGCTTTGCCTTGTCGAAGTGCTGGCTGAACGCCTGAGATCGCTGAACCACAAGGGCGGCCAGCAAGGCCGCCCGATCACAACACGGATGGGGAGAACACCATGTCGGACCAACTTGACCTTATGATCGCGCGTGTGCGCAAGGGCCGGATGACGCGGCGCGAATTCGTGGGCCGCACGACGGCCATGGGGATTTCCGCGGGCCTCGCGGGCGCGCTCTTTACTAAAGCTGCTCATGCGGAAGAGCCCAAGAAAGGCGGCGTGCTGCGGGCGGGCGTCACCGGCGGCGAAAGCACCAACTCGCTGGACCCGGCACTGGCCGCGTCTGACGTGCCCTACATGATCAACCGGACCTGGGGCGAGACTCTGGTTGACGTGGACGCAAACGGCGCCGTCGAGATGCGCGTGGCCGAGGAGGTGTCCTCGAACGCCGATGCGACCGAGTGGAAGTTCAAGATCCGCGCGGGCGTCGAATATCATTCGGGCGGCACGGTCACGGCGGAAGACGTCGTTGCCACACTGAAGCGCCATACGGACGAGAAATCACAGTCGGGTGCGCTTGGCATCGTGCAGGGCATCAGCGAGATGGTGGCCGAAGGCGATATGGTCACGCTGAAGCTTGCGGCGGCCAATGCCGACTTGCCCTTCCTGATCGCGGATTATCACCTGAACATCCAGCCCGGCGGCGGGGTCGACAATCCGGCTGCGGGCATCGGGACCGGTGCCTACAAGGTCACCTCCAGCGAGCCGGGCGTCATCACCACCTTCGAGCGTTTTGCAAACTATTGGGACAGCAGCCGCGGCCATGCCGATGCGGTTGAGATCCTTACGATCAACGACAACACGGCGCGCACAGCTGCAATCCAGTCGGGTCAGGTGCATCTGATCAACCGGGTCGACCCGAAGATCGTCGAGCTTCTGGCAGGCAACACCGATGTCGTGATCGAAAAGGTCGCAGGCCCCGGCCACTATGTCTTCATCATGCATTGCGACAAGGCGCCCTTCGACAACAATGACCTGCGCATGGCGCTGAAGATGTCGATCAACCGCACCGAGATGGTGGAAAAGGTGCTTGGCGGCTATGGCAGCCGGGGCAACGACTTCCCGATCAATGCGGCCTATCCGCTGTTTGACGACAGCATCCCGCAGCGCGAATACGATGCCGCGGCAGCGGCGGAATTCTACAAGAAGTCCGGCCACGACGGGTCGCCCATCGTCCTACAGGTGGCTCCTGGCGCCTTCCCGGGCGCGGTGGATGCGGCCAACCTCTTTGCCGCTTCGGCCAATGCGGCGGGCGTTCCGCTGCAGATCAAGCTGGAGCCCGACGACGGTTACTGGTCCGATGTCTGGAACGTCCAGCCCTTCTGCGCCTCGTATTGGGGCGGGCGTCCGGTTCAGGACCAGATGTACACCACGGCTTACCTGTCGACCGCCGAATGGAACGACACCAAGTTCAACAATGCGAAATTCGATGAGCTTCTGATCGCGGCACGGGGCGAACTGGACGCGGCCAAACGCAAGGGCATCTATTCGGAAATGGCGCATATCGTGCGGGACGAGGGCGGTCTCATCTGCCCGATGTTCAACGATTGGGTCGAAGGCCGCCGCGCCGACGTCAGCGGCTGGATCGCCGATCCGCAGGGCACGCTGATGAACGGAACCGCGCTAAGCAAGTGCTGGCTGGCCTAAGCGCGTGACCGTGCACCCCGTCTTGAAACTGGTGATCCAGCGCCTTGCGCTGGGTCTTTTGCTGCTTCTTGCCGTTTCGGTGGTGATCTTCCTGGGCGTCGAGGCGCTGCCGGGCGACACTGCCCAGGCGATCCTTGGGCAAAGCGCCACGCCGCAAGCGCTGGAAAACCTGCGTGAGCAGATGGGGCTGAATGACCCGCCACTGACCCGCTATTTCGCGTGGCTTGGCGGGATCCTGACCGGGGACCTGGGGACCGCGCTGACGAACGGGGCCGACATCGCCCAGTCGATCAAGCAGCGCCTTGGCAATACGCTGTTCCTTGCCGGTTGCGCGGCAGTGATCGCCGTGCCGCTGGCCATTCTTCTTGGCCTTGTCGCCGCCCGCTATGCCGGGCGCTGGCCCGACAAGCTGATCTCGGGCGTCACCCTCACCACGATCTCGCTGCCCGAATTCGTTGCCGCCTATTTCGTGATCTTCCTGCTGACCCAGCTCATCCCGATCTTTCAGCCCGTTGCCATGGTCCTGCCCGGCATGGGCTTCTGGGCCAAGCTCAATGCAGTGGCCCTGCCGGTCATCGTGCTGGTGCTGGTGGTGCTGGCCCATATGATGCGGATGACCCGTGCGGCAATCCTGAACGTGATGCAATCGGCCTATATCGAAACGGCCGAGCTTAAGGGCCTGTCGCCCATGACGATCATCTGGCGTCACGCCTTTCCGAATGCCATCGCCCCGGTGGTCAGTGTTGTCATGCTGAACCTGG
>JALOSP010000308.1 GCA_025458365.1 Hyphomonadaceae bacterium | reverse complement strand
TTCAGTTCCCGCAATTGCTTGGCGGTTGGCAGTGACGGGGCGCCCATCATCAGATCCTGGGCCTGCTGG
Organism: Hyphomonadaceae bacterium; assembly: GCA_025458365.1. Classification (GTDB taxonomy): domain Bacteria; phylum Pseudomonadota; class Alphaproteobacteria; order Caulobacterales; family Aquidulcibacteraceae; genus JALOSP01. Next base: position 3,090 of record JALOSP010000308.1, on the reverse strand, counting down.
TTCATCGGGAAGGTGATCACGTCGCGGATGTTCGATGTGCCAGCCAGCAGCATCACCATCCGCTCGATGCCTGCCGCACAGCCGCCGTGGGGTGGGGCGCCGAACTTGAAGGCGTTGAGCATGCCACCGAAGCGCGCTTCGACTTCGGTTTCGGGATAGCCCGCGATCTCGAAGGCTTTGACCATGATATCGGGCTTGTGGTTGCGGATGCCGCCGGAGAGAAGCTCATAGCCGTTGCAGGCCAGGTCATATTGATAGGCCTTGATGGTCAGCGGGTCCTGGCCCTGCAACGCCTCCATCCCGCCCTGCGGCATGGAGAAGGGGTTGTGGCTGAAATCGACCTTCTTGTTGTCTTCATCCCACTCATACATCGGGAAGTCGACGATCCAGGCAAAGGCAAACCGGTCGGCCTCGGTGTGGCCGAGTTCATCGCCAATCACCATGCGGGCCTTGCCGGCCACGCGCTCGAACTGGGCGGGCTTGCCACCGAGGAAGAAGGCCGCGTCACCAACGTCCAGACCCAGTTGCTGGCGGATTGCTTCGGTGCGGTCCGGCCCGATATTCTTGGCAAGCGGCCCTGCTGCTTCCATGTCGCCAGTTTCCTCGGACTTGCGCCAGAAGATATAGCCCATGCCGGGCAGACCTTCCTTCTTGGCAAAGCTGTCCATCCGGTCGCAGAACTTGCGTGAGCCGCCGCCCGGAGCCGGGATGGCCCGGATCTGGGTGCCGGGCTGTTCGAGCATCTTGGCAAACACGGCAAAGCCCGAGCCTTCAAAATGCTCGCTCACCACCTGCATCTTGATCGGATTGCGCAAGTCCGGCTTGTCGGTGCCATACCACAGCGCGCTGTCGGCATAGGAAATCCGGGTCCAGTCGCGATCGACCTTCTTGCCCGCAGCGTATTCCTCGAACACGCCTGCAATCACCGGCTCCATCGTGGCAAACACGTCGTCCTGGGTAACGAAGCTCATCTCCACGTCGAGCTGGTAGAAGTCGGTGGGCGAACGGTCCGCGCGCGGGTCCTCATCGCGGAAACACGGCGCGATCTGGAAATAGCGGTCGAAACCTGCGACCATCAGCAATTGCTTGAACTGCTGTGGCGCCTGCGGCAGCGCATAGAACTTGCCCGGATTGACCCGTGACGGCACAAGGAAGTCGCGCGCGCCCTCGGGACTGGAGGCTGTCAGGATCGGGGTCTGGAACTCGGTGAAGCCCACATCCATCATCCTGCGCCGGAAGGATGCAATCATCTTCGAGCGCAGCAGGATGGTGTTGTGCAAGGTCTCGCGGCGCAAGTCGAGGAAACGGTAGCGCAGCCGCGTTTCTTCCGGATATTCCAGATCGCCAAACACCGGCACCGGCAGGTCCGCTGTCACTTCCGACTGGATATCCAGCCCGCTGACGCGCAACTCGATCTCCCCGCTGGCCAAGTCGGCATTGATCGTGCCGGGATCGCGGGCAATGACTTCACCCTCCACCGTGATCACGCTTTCGGCGCGCAGTCTTGTGATCCGGTCGAAGTTCGGATTGGTCGGACCGCACACGATCTGGGTGATGCCATAATGGTCGCGCAGATCGATGAAAGCCACGCCGCCATGATCGCGGCGCCGGTGGATCCAGCCGGACAGTCGGACAGTCTGGCCCACGTGGCTGGCACGCAGGTCGTTGCAGGTGTGGGTGCGAAACGGGTGCATGGGGTGTGAAGTCTTCCTGTCTGAACGGGCGGGATAGACCGTGCAACGCCGGTCCAGTCAAGCAACCGCTTCAGGAGAAGGCCTCGTGTGGCTGGTCAGGGCCACGCAAACCCGGCTAAGGATCATGCCATGAGCCAGCCAGCGCCAGCCAATGATCCGTGGTGCCACGCCTGGCGCGTTGTGGCTCTGTCACGCCAGCTTGGCGGCAGGCCGGTGCCAGTGATGCTTGATGGCGTGCCGCGCGTGCTGTGGCGCGACGGGGCGGGACGCGCCGCCATGCTGGAAGATCGTTGCCCCCATCGCGGTGCGCCCCTGTCACAGGGGCGGGTCTGCGACGGTGCGATCACCTGCCCCTATCATGGCTGGCGGTTTGATGGCGCGGGACGCTGCCTTGCCATGCCTGCACGGCCCGCGCCTGACGGTGACGTGCGGGTGCCCGCCATGGAAGTCTGCGAGGCAGGCGGGTTCGTACTGGCGCGGGCGGCGGGTCAGGCGCCTTCCTCAGCGGGCTTGCCGATGGGCGCCCTGCCCGGCGGTCACGTGCGGCTGATGCGCCAGACGGTCATCTCCACCATCGCCGATGTGGCCGAAAACGCACTCGACACGACCCACACGTCCATTGTCCATGCAGGCTATCTGCGCGCGCCGGACAGGCTGGCGCGGGTCCAGCCCGAGGTCCACACCGGGCCGGACTGGATCGAGGCGCGCTATCCGCCACAGGCCGCACCGTCGGGGTTTCTGGGCGCAATCGCCGGTGGCCAGCGCCACGCGATCTGTGACCGGTTCCGGGCGCCGGGGATCGCCGAGATCGAATACAGCCACAATGGCCGGGTGGTTTTTGCCGTGGCCTTCCACCTCACCCCGTCCACACCTGGCACCATCATGATCAATGCCGCGATCCATGCACCTGGGGCCTCCGGATGGCCGCCTGCCTGGGCCGCGATCAAGACCGCATTGGCCCGGATCGCGCTGATGAAAGTCTTTGCCGAAGACACCGCCATGCTGAAAGCCGTCAGCGACAATCAGTCCCGGTTTGGCCCGTCACGCCCTTTGATCATGCCGCAAGACCTGTTGCGCGCCGGGATCGAGGCGATCCTCGCCGGTCGCCCCCCGCGCCAGCCCGACCATGTGCCCGAACTCCTGATCTGATCGCCCATGAGCTTTGCCACCAGCCTCAATTTCACCAGCGCCAACGAGGACGGCGCGACAGAACTCGCGGCTCTGGCGAGCGTTGCCGGTGACCGGGTGCTGTGCCTCACCGCCAGCGGCACCCGACCGCTGGACCTCTTGTTGGGTGATGCCAGCCAGATCGTGGCACTGGACATGAACCCGGCGCAAAACCGGCTCCTGGCCCTGAAGATCGCCGCCATCCGGGTGCTGGAAGATGACGACCTGC
>JALOSP010000307.1 GCA_025458365.1 Hyphomonadaceae bacterium | reverse complement strand
CAGCCGCGAAGAATGTGTTGCCGATTATTCGGAGGCCGAGTGCCCCGGAAGCAGCGCTGGCGGGGGAAATGGCGTGCCCGGGTTCGTGTTCTTCGGGCCATGGTATCGCATCGGCTCGGCAACCGGCCCGGCCCCGCCCAATCCCGGTCCGGGCAGGGCCGCCCTTGCGGCGGGCTTGAGCCAACCGGCCAGTGGCGTGCAGCGTTTCCGTTCCTCCCCGTCGGCATCGGGTGCAACCACCTCGCGGACCCAGCGTGGCGGATTTGGCGGCTCGTCGAACTATTACGGCGGTCGGGTCTCCTGATGCAGCGCGTCGAAAGCCCGAAGCGGGCCGGGCTGAATGAGCGTCTGCAAGAGCTGAACCTTTGGCCCTCCGGGGGTGAACGCTGGTATGACGAGAGCGCAGCCTACGAATTCACCGAGCGCGAAATCGAGACGCTGGAGACGGCGGCTGACACGCTGGAAACGCTGATCTTCGAAGCGGTCGCCCATGTGGTGCATCATGACCGGTTCGCTGACCTTGGTATCGGCCCTGCACTGGCGGCATATGCAGCTGAGAGCGTCAAGCGCGGTGACCCATCGGTCTACGGCCGCATGGACCTTGCCTGGGATGGAACCGGCTCACCCAAGTTGCTGGAATATAATGCCGACACGCCCACAGCATTGCTGGAGGCTGCGGTGCTGCAATGGGAATGGCTGAAAGCGCTGCACCCGCATAGCGACCAGTACAATGCGATCCACGAGGCGCTGGTCGAGCGCTGGCGGGTTTTGCGCCAGCAGTCGGGTCTGTCAAAGATCGTGTTTGCAGGCGTGCTCGACGAGGACGATGACCGGGCAACCCTGACCTATCTGGAAGATACCGCCCATCAGGCCGGTTGGCTGGTCGCCTTGCAGGAGATTGGCGATCTGGGGTTTGACGGACGCCGGTTTGTCGATGCCACCGACCAGCCGCTGGAAGCGCTATTCAAGCTCTACCCCTGGGACTGGATGGCCCATGAGCCATTCTTTGAACCCCTGGTCCGCGCCGATATCGCAATCATGGAGGCCCCATGGCGGGTGATTGCCTCCTCCAAGGGCCTGCTGGCTGTCCTGTGGGAGTTGTTTCCGGGTCACCCCAACCTGCTGCCCGCCAGCTTCACGCGATCGGCGATCGAGGGCCCGGCGATTGGCAAGGCGCTGTTCGGCCGCGAAGGCGCAGGCATCGAAACCGATGGCGTGGACGGCATGACGCCCGCCTTGCCCACCCCCTATGACCGCCAGCCCAAGGTCTGGCAGACGTGGCACCCCTTGCCGCATTTTGATGGCTGGCACCCGGTGCTGGGCCTGTGGTCCATCGGCGGGGAGCCTGCAGGCATGGGCATCCGCGAGGATCGCAACCTGATCACCGGGACCGGCGCGCGATTCAGGCCCCACCGGATCTTGGACTGATTTCCTTCAGGCGCCTTCAAGCGTCGAGCTGGCCTCCAGCCAGGCTTCTTCGGCTTCATCCAGCGCTTTCTGATGGGCCGCCCGGCGCGAGGCCATCATGGCCGAGCCCTTCGGATCGCGGGCATAGATCGCCGGATCGGCCAGAGCATCGTCAATGGCGTTCAGTTCGGCGGTTTCGCGCGCGATGATCTTTTCCAGCGCAGCCAGAGTCTTCTTCAACTGGCCGGTTGCCGGCCTGGGTCCAGCCTTCCAGGCAGGGGCTGGCGGTGGAGACGCACCACCCGAAGGCCGGTCCGCACTCAACACCAGTGACCGGTAATCATCCAGATCACCGTCATAGGCGCGCGCCTTGCCACCATGCACCAGCCAGAGCCGGTCAGCGGTCGCTTCTGCCAGAAACACGTCGTGGGTGATCAGCAGGACAGCGCCCGAATAGTCGTTGATCGCGTGGATCAGGGCCTCGCGGCTGTCGATGTCGAGGTGGCTGGTCGGTTCATCCAGGATCAGCACATGCGGCTTGGTATAGGCCAGAAGACCGAGCAACAGGCGCACTTTCTCGCCGCCCGACAGGCGCTCAACCCTGGTGTCGATCTTTTCAGGGCCGAAGCCGATGCGTGCTGCCAAACTGCGCAGGCGCGGTTCGGGCCATTGCGGTTCAAGGTCGCGCACATGCTGCAGCACGGTCTCGCCCTGACGCAATTCATCGAGCTGGTCCTGGCTGAAATAGCCGACCCGGACTGCCCGCGATGCCCGGCGCGCGCCTGACAAAAGGCTCAAGCGCTCGCCAATCGACTTCACCAGGGTGGTCTTGCCCTGACCATTGGGCCCGACAATCACGATCCGGTCGTCATGATCGAGCCGGAAATCGACCTTGTGCAGCACCGGGCGCCCGGCGACATAGCCCAGGTCGGCGCCATCCAGCTGGATCAACGGATCGGCCAGCTCATCCGGCTGGTCGAAGTGGAAGGGTAGGGTGCGGTCACCGACCGGCACGGCGATATCCTGCATCTTTTCGAGCATCTTGATCCGGCTCTGGGCCTGACGGGCCTTGGATGCCTTGGCCCGGAACCGGTCCACGAAGGCCTGCAGATGGGCGCGCGCCGCATCCTGCTTGGCCTTGGCACCGGCCAGCTGGCTCGCCCGCTCGGCCCGGCGCTTCAGATAGGTGTCATAGCCGCCGGTATAGACTTCCAGCTTGCGGTCTTCGAGTGCCAGCACGTGCGTGACCGAGCGGTTGAGCATCTCGCGGTCATGGCTGACCACCAGCACCGTGTGCGGGTATTTGCGCAAATAGGATTCGAGCCAGGCCGCGCCCTCCAGATCGAGGTAATTGGTCGGCTCGTCGAGCACCAGAAGGTCAGGCTGCGACACCAGCACGCCAGCCAGCGCCGCCCGCATGCGCCAGCCGCCAGAAAACGTGCCTGCCGGATTGTTCAGTTCGGCCTGCTGGAAGCCCAGACCGACAAGGATTTCGCTGGCACGCGCTTCGGCACTCCAAGCATCGATATCCATCAAGCGCGCATGGATGTCGCCGATCCGGTCGGGGTCGGTGGCAGTCTCGCTTTCAGCCATCAGGGCGGCACGTTCTGTGTCGGCATCCAGCACCATCTGGATGATCGGAGTATCGACGGCAGCGACCTCCTGGGCCACGAAACCCATCCGCGCACCACGTTTCAGGCTGATCGATGAACCCGGCTTGGTGGCTTCCTCCTGGATCAGTTTGAGCAAGGTC
>JALOSP010000016.1 GCA_025458365.1 Hyphomonadaceae bacterium | reverse complement strand
CAAGTCGCTCGGGGCCGGGCTGATCGTGATGGGTGTTCTCATGCTCGTCCTGTCGGGCTTAGCGCCTATTTCAGGAAATAGGTGATGGTGCTGACGACGCGAACCTTCTTGTCGATCTGGGAATCACCATTGCTGTTGGGGATTTCCACCGCCGGTTCGATCGAGATGATCCCCTGATTGGCCGTCTGGATGGCGCCAACCCGGGCGCCACTCTCCTGGGCAAATTCGGCAGCCGCCTCTCTTGCGCGCTTGGTCGCTTCTGACAGGAGTTCGCCTTTCATGGCGTTCAATCCGGTGAAGGTGAAGCTCGGCCCGCCACTGTACGCGTCGCCGGAAAACACCACCCCGGCCCGTAACAGCCCACCGACATCGCGTGAGGCGTCTGCCAGCTTGTCCACTTCCGTGGTGCGCACCAGGATGGTTTCGGTCAACACAAACCGGGCCTCTGGCGAGCCGCCTGACTGGTAGAGATTGGCGATCCGGTCCTCGACCTGGATACCTTGGACCTGCAATGCCGTGGCAGGCAGGCCTTTTGCTGTCAGGAATCCTTTGACGGCAGTCTCGGACGCCTCGAGCGACTGGCGTGCGGCTTCCAGCGTCGGACCGGACGCCGAAAACCGGACCGGCCAGAAGCCAAGATCAGCCTTCACCTCGCGCTCTGCCAGGCCTTTGACGGTGACTGTGCGAAAGCCCAGTCGGGAGTGTACCAGCCCCTGACCGGCAAAAAATCCCCCTGCCGCGAGCCCCGCGGCCACAAGCCCCGCTGTGGCCAGCTTGATCGTATTGCCCTGTTCCATGGTCTCCAGCCTTTCCCGTCCGCCGGGGCTAGAGAACAGCCGGATTGCGCCGGGATTGCGGCAGCTATCGTTGCAAAAACGCCGTTGCGGACTCAGTGGTAGCGCCGCACCAGACCGCGCAACACACCCTGTACCTGCACCTGATCCGGCCCGAAGATCCGGGTCTCGTAAGCTGGATTGGCCGCTTCGAGTGCGATGGAATTGCCCCGACGGCGAAGCCGCTTCAATGTCGCTTCCTCGTCCTCGATCAGCGCCACCACGATTTCCCCGTTGCTGGCATTGTCGGTGCGCTTCAGGATCACGATGTCTCCTTCGAGAATGCCAGCGTCGATCATGCTGTCACCCTTGACCTCCAGTGCATAGTGCAAGGCCGGATCGAGATCTTCGGACACCCTGATTCTCCCGACTTCGGTCTGGATCGCTTCGATGGGCACGCCAGCCGCGATCCGCCCGAGGATCGGAATGTCGAGATTGGCAGCAACCGGCTTGCTGATTGGTGCAGCGACCGGGGCACTGGAGGCGTCGCCGACCACGCTTGGCCTGAAAGGCTGACGCCCGCCGGGCGGCTGGTTGGTGGTGGCACTCTCGGGCAGGCGCACCACTTCAAGCGCCCTTGCCCTGTGTGGCAAACGGCGCAGGAACCCGCGCTCTTCCAGGGCTGTGATCAGCCGGTGGATGCCCGACTTGGACGCGAGGTCGAGAGCCTCTTTCATCTCGTCGAATGAAGGCGAAACCCCGGTGTCCTTCAGGCGCCCGTGGATGAACAGCAGAAGCTGGTGTTGTTTGGATGTCAGCATGAACTGTTGCTCCCTGTCGCCCTGTCTGCCAGTCGCGATGATTGCGGTACTGTCGAAATCCTTGTCCGCACAGTGGACAAGATGCCAAGTCTGTGACCGAATTTGCGAACTGTTCAAGAACAGACCGTGACCAGATAGCGATTCTTGTGACGGTTGTCCAGTCCTCACCCTTTGCCCTCGTGCGCGCTCCTGCGGCATGCAGGCCCGGGTCGGCACGGTTACACTTCATTCACCGACACGCCCCAGCGTCGCGAAACAGTGTCATGCGGTGGCTGGACAGGCCTGCGCGGTGGAGAAATCATGTCAGGGATAGCAACCAGGTTGGTGCATGGCGATGACGGGGTCGCAATGGAAGCGGGCAGGCTGTGCTGGTCGATGCTGGGTGATGCCAGCCGGTTGATCGAGCTCGGGTCGATTGACGAGATCGTCGTGTTCGGCCCGCAGAGCTTCGCCCATGTCGCCATGCTGGCGCGTCAGCTTCCATCAGCACGGTTCCGCGCATCTGTGTCCGGGCCATCGACCGGGGCTGGCCTGCGGATGCTCTGGCTTGTGCTGGACGATGCCGGCGACGTCGGCGGGGTACTGGCCAGAACAGCCCGTTTGCAGGACAAGCCGTTTTGGGATGTGATGGTCGTGGCACATCCCGACAATCTCGCGCTTGCCGTTGTGGCCACGATCGAAGGCTATGCGCGAATCGGTGCCCGGCGGCACGGGGATATGGCGGTCAGCGTGTTCGGACGCGACCTTGGACGTGACGTGTTTCGAGATCGGAATCGCCAGATGCCACCGGTCAGATTGGTGTCGTCGCGAATTTGCCCGCGGCCTGGCGAACTGTAACCCCTGGCTGAGAAGGGTTCAGTCTGGGTGGAATGCACGTGCAATTGCATGCAAAGAGCGTGCATCTGCGGCCAAATCTGGATTAAGCACTCTGAAAAATATGAGAAATCTTGGGGCTTTGGCGTTCCGGGCTGAGATCCGGCAGGTTTCTTTCTGAATGACGAAATTGCAAGCTTGTTCTTCAAACTGTCACTTTAGTCGCAATGAATTGTGCGCCATCCGCCTTGTGGAAAAATCCGGCTTTCTGAATGCGACGCATTGAGGCAAAAAATTCTATCCATTTTTCGAAAACCGGGTTCAGTGGGCCATTTTCCGGTTGATTGCTGAAAAAACGCCGCTATATCGCCCGGGTTCCCGAAACGGATGTTCACACCCGCAGTCGAGGCAACCCGCAGGCTTCGTCTGAGGGAACATGACAGTTGTGCCGGTGGACGGTCGGCAGCAAAGAAGGACAAGAAAGTACTATGGAAGGCGATTTCTGCACCTCCGACGGCGCCCGGCGTCTGAAGGCCAAAATCCAGGAATACTGGCGCGAGCGCGGTTACGACGTCAGCGTCGATCTGGTCGAAGAGGGCTTCGTCCCGGCCATGCGTTCGGGCCGCACCGATGTGCGCTCGGACATGGTCAACGGCTTGCCAGCCCGCCGTCTGCCTGCCGAAGCCTGATCACCAAGGCTCCCGCGAGGTCATGATGCCTGCTCGGGTGCGCTCAGGCCTTCGTAGCCAGGGCTGAGATCAAGCCCGGCAACTCGTCAAAGTGATCGAATACAGCGTCCGCCCCCAAGGCGGACGCTTTTGTTTTGCTGTAACCGAAGCTGGCTAGCGCAACCGGAATGCCCACATTGCGACCCGCTGCCAGATCGATCTCCGTGTCGCCGATCATCATGGCCGCCGCCAGGCTTCCACCTGCACCCTCGACTGCGGTCCGCAGATGTACGGGATCCGGCTTGATTGCGGGGGTGTCTTCCGGGCAAACCAGTCCGGAAAACCAGCCGTTCAGCTGAAGGCCATCGAGGACCTTGGTCGCCAGCGTGCGAGGCTTGTTGGTGCAGATGCAAAGCACTGCACCCGCATCCCTCAGCACGCTCAGGCTCGATTCCAGTCCGTCAAACGGGCGGCTTGCGGCAAAGGTGTCGGCTGCATAGATGTCGATGAATCGAGCCCGGTGGCGGGCGAGTTCTTCGGGATCAAAGACCACCCCTGAATGGCTCGCGGCGGCCTGCAACAGGGCGGCAGCACCCTGACCGGTGATGGAGCGCAAGGGCGCAAGGTCGACAGTGGCCAACCCCAGATCCTGCATGATCAGATTGGTGACGCGCACCAGATCGGGTGCTGTATCGACCAGCGTCCCGTCCAGGTCGAATGCGAGGGTCCATCCGGCAAGACTTCGGGCAGGCAGGGCATCAGGCAGATCGGGACGCACGTACATTCTCCCCATCCTGGCCAGGCACGGTCTGGCCGGAATAAACGCTGCCAACAGGCGCCATTGGCACTGGCACGCCGCCACGGAGTGGGGCTAGAAGCCAGTCTTGCCCGGTTGTGCCCGGTTTCGTCAGAAGTTCGCAAGGAGCAATCCCATGTCACGCGCACGCGCTGCTGTCATTCTGGCCGCCGGTCATGGCACGAGGATGAAATCCTCGCTGTCGAAGGTGCTTCACCCGGTCGGTGGGCGGCCGATGCTGCACTGGTCGATCGCCCTTGCCCGTGATCTGGGATGTGAACGGATCATTGTGGTGCATGGGGCGCACAATCTGGATGTGAAGCGCCAGACGATCGAATTGCTGGGCGACGGTGTGACCGCGCTGCAGGACCCGCCCATGGGCACCGGCCATGCCGTCGGGTGCGCAGCCTCCGCACTGGCCGGGTTTGAGGGGGATGTGATCGTTCTGTATGCCGACACCCCGCTGATTGGGGCAGGCACCGCCGGTGCTGCCTTTGATGCTTTGCAGGCCGGGGCTTCGGTGGCTGTGCTGGGCTTTGAAGCCGCCGACCCTGGCGCCTATGGCCGCTTGATCGAGAATGCTGCAGGTGATCTCGAAGCAATTGTCGAGGCCCGCGAGGCAACGCCAGAGCAATTGGCCGTGCGGCTTTGCAATTCCGGGGTTATGGCTGTGCCATCGGCGCTGTTGTTTGACCTGTTGACCCATGTCACCAACGACAATGCCAAGGGCGAATACTATCTCACTGACGTGGTCGGGCTGGCCGTGGCGCGTGGCTTGAGGGCTAAGGCTGTGCCGTGCAGCGAGACCGAGGTTCTCGGTGTCAATTCACGTGTCGAACTGGCCCAGGCCGAAGCAGCGTTCCAGGCGCGGATGCGCCACGCCATGCTGGTCGCCGGTGTCACCATGACGGCGCCGGAAACCGTGTTTTTTGCCTATGATACAGTCGTTGGCAATGATGTCCTGATCGAACCGAATGTGGTGTTCGGGCCGGGCGTCACTGTTGAAAGCGGGGCGCATATCAAGCCGTTTTGCCATCTGGAAGGGGCCAGTGTGGCTGGTGGTGCGGTGGTTGGCCCCTATGCCCGCCTGCGGCCGGGGACGGCGATCGGGGCGGATGTGCGGGTCGGCAATTTCGTGGAATTGAAGAACACCACCATGGGGCCGGGCGCCAAGGCCAACCATCTGACCTATCTCGGTGATGCGACTGTCGGGGCGGGCGCCAACATCGGGGCAGGCAGCGTGACCTGCAATTACGACGGCTATCTGAAGCACCGCACCACGATTGGCGAAGGCGCCTTCATCGGTTCGGACACCATGCTGGTGGCGCCGGTCAACATCGGGGCAGGGGCCAACACCGGCTCGGGCTCCACCATCACGCAGGATGTGCCCGCCGGGGCCATGGCGGTGGAGCGTGGCCAGATACGCATTGTCGAAGGCGCTGCCACGCGCTACCGGGAGCGCAAGGCCGCCGAGAAAGCGGCGAGAAAAGCTGGAAAGCCCCCTCCCCATGCGTGACCTTCGTCCATGAGTGATCTTGCCAAGATGCAGGCTGCTGCCGCTGCGCTCGAATTTGTCGAAGACGGCATGCTGATCGGTTTGGGGACCGGGTCCACCGCCAACCATTTCATCCGCATGCTGGGAGACCGGGTGGCTGAAGGGCTGAACGTTGGCGGCCTGCCCACATCCGAAGCCAGCCGCCGTCTGGCCCAGCAGGTCGGCGTGCCTTTGATCGAGATCGATCAGGCTGATCGGATCGATCTGACGATCGATGGTGCTGACGAGATCGATCCGGACTTCCGGCTGTTGAAGGGTGGTGGCGGCGCGCTGCTGCGGGAGAAGATCATCGCCCACGCCAGTGACGTGATGATCGTGATTGCCGACGACAGCAAGACGGTCACGACCCTGGGCAAGTTTCCGCTGCCGGTCGAGGTGACCCCGTTCGGGTTCACCATCACGGCCAAAAAGGTGTTTGATGTGCTGCGGGCGGCGGGCTGTGCCGGCACCGATGTGGCGATGCGTGAGGCTGGTGCGCCCGGCAGGCCCTATCTCACCGACAATGGCAATTACATCCTCGATTGCCAGTGCGGCGCCATCCCCGATGCCGATCTGGTGTGTCAGGAACTCAACCGGATCCCCGGCGTGATGGAAAACGGCATCTTCCCGCTGTTTGCCAGCACCACCCGCGGCCTCATCCTGGGGTCTGAGGATGGCGTGGTGATCAAGGGATTGGGGTGAGCGCCGGAGCGCGGCAGTCCCTGCCGCATCACGCTTGACTGCCTTTTGCGGCAGGGACTGCCGCGCTCCTGCTTTACCGGCCCAATTGCCTTGCGGCTTCCAGGGCCCGATAGGTGATGATCCCGTCAGCACCGGCGCGCTTGAAACAGGTGAGTGCTTCCATCCGCACCCGTGCGCCATCCAGCCAGCCGTTGGCGATGGCGGCTTCCATCATCGCATACTCGCCCGACACCTGAAACGCATAGGTCGGCGCGCCAAACGCGTCCTTCACGCGGCGGATGATGTCCAGATAGGGCATGCCGGGTTTCACCATCACCATGTCGGCGCCTTCGGCCAGATCCATGGCGACTTCGCGCAGGGCCTCGTCGGAATTGGCCGGGTCCATCTGGTAGGTTTTCTTGTCGCCCTTCAGCGCGCCCTTCGAGCCGATGGCATCGCGATAGGGGCCATAGAAGGCCGATGCATATTTGGCGGCATAAGACATGATCGAGACGTCTGCGAACCCCGCCTCGTCCAGTGCCGCCCGGATCAGGCCGATCCGGCCATCAGTCATGTCTGATGGAGCGACCACATCGGCCCCGGCGCGGGCTTCCAGAACAGCCTGCTGGCACAGCAAGGCGATGGTTTCATCGTTCAGCATCATGCCGTCATCGTCGATCAGGCCGTCATGGCCATGGTCGGTGAACGGGTCGAGTGCCACATCCGTCATGATGCCAATGCCCGGTGCGGCGGCCTTCATGGCGGCAACCGCAGCAGGTACGAGGCCTGCCGGGTTCAACGCTTCGGCCCCGTCGGCTGTCTTCAGCGCGGGGTTGATGTTGGGGAAGACCGCGATCATCGGAATGCCGAGCGACTGGGCTTCAGCCGCCACCTCGGCGGCTCGGGCCACGTTGTAACGCAAGGAGCCCGGCATCGAGGCCACGGGAATTTCAGGCTCTGCCCCGTCATGCACCACCATGGCCAAGATGAGGTCATTCACCGACAGCGTGGTCTCGCGCGTCAGGCGGCGCTGCCAGTCGGTAGCGCGGTTGCGACGCAGCCGGGTGGCGGGAAAGCGGGCAGGGGGCAGGTAAGCTGTCATGCGGCTGGTCTAGCAAGAGCCTCCACGGCCTTCCAGCCACAGCCATCACAAATCCGGCAGCCGGACAAAACGGGTTGAACCCGGATCGGGTTCTGGCACAAGGGCATCATGGTCCCGGATGTTGCTCTTCTTGCTCCTGCCTCCAGCGCCCGGCATCTGGTTCCTGCAGGCCACCCGGAATCACCGGCCAGGCTGGAGGCTGTGATGCGGGCGCTGGCCGATCCTGCGTTTGCAGGGCTGCCGCGCTTGCAGGGCCAGCCTGCCTGTGACGCTGACCTTCTGCTGGTCCACACCCAATCCCATCTCGACCGGCTGGGGGCCGCAGCCGCCCGCACCCGTGGCGGGCGCATGGTCGGTCTTGATCCCGATACCCAGATCAGCGAGGGCAGCCTGGCAGCGGCCCGCGATGCAGTTGGTGCAGGGATCGCAGCCGTCGATTGGGTGATGGCCGGTGCGCCAGCCCAGACACGCCGCGCCTTCTGTGCGGTCCGCCCACCGGGCCATCATGCCGAGCCTGATCAGGCGATGGGGTTCTGCCTGTTCAACAGTGCTGCCATTGCCGTGCGTCACGCGCAGCAGCGACATGGCCTTGGCAAGGTCGTGCTGGTGGATTTCGATGTCCACCACGGGAATGGCTCCCAAAGCCTCGCCTTGGCCGATCCGGGCTTTTTCTATGCCTCGGTCCACCAATCCCCCGCCTATCCCGGCACCGGCAAGGCGTCAGAGGTGGCCAGTGGAAACCTGTTCAACGCCCCGGTGCCGCCCGGCGCCAGCGCCGCCTCATGGCGAACCGCATTTGGCGCATTGCTGGATGCGGTTGCAGGCTGGGAGCCGGACTTGATCGTGATCTCTGCAGGATTTGACGCCCACGCACGCGATCCGCTGGCTGACATCAATCTGAGCGAATCAGACTTCATGTGGGCAACCGACCTGTTGTGCGGGCTTGGAACAGGTCGGGTTGTGTCCATGCTGGAGGGCGGCTACCACCTTTCAGCGCTGGAGGCATCGGTGCGTGCCCATCTGGCAGCGCTGGTCGCGCCTGCGGGCTGAAGGCCTTTTGGGGGAGGGGCGGCAGTGAACCAGACGGAGTTGGAGAGACCTGTTGGCCTGTCAGGCCCGCGCACGGGTGGCCACGAGGATGGCGACCCTGAAAGCGGCGCGCCGGACAACAGCCGTGGCCCGGGCCGTGGCCGCCGGGTGCGGATCGATGTCGAACAATTGTCGAAGATCGGACCGGTCATCGTCGTCGGACGTCATGGAAAGCCTGCCCTGTCGCGCAAGATTTTCCTCGATGCAGCCGGTTATGAAGACTGGTGGGAACAGTATGATGCCGGTGGTCTGGCCGAAGGCCAGCGTGCCCCGTCGCGACTGACCCGCGTGGTCGCCGCCTGCAAGCATGTGATTGCCAGCCCCCTGCGCCGCGCGGTGGAAACCGCCAGGTCCGCCGCACCGGGGCGGGAACTTGAAATCAACGACCTGTTTGTCGAAGCTCCCCTGCCGCCGCCGCTGTTTCCGACCTTCATCCGTTTGCGCCCACGCAGCTGGGGGGCAGTCGCGCGCTTGAGCTGGTGGCTGGGGTTCCACCGCGAGTTCGAAAGCCGGGAAGAAGCAGAAGCGCGCGCCGAACTGGCCGCCGGTCATCTGATTGCTGCGGCTGAACAGCACGGGTCGGTGGCCCTGCTGGCCCACGGCTGGTTCAACCGCATGATCCGCACTGTGCTGTTGCGACGGGGATTTGTCTGCCTGCGCAATGGCGGTGACTGGCACTGGTCGTTCCGGGTCTATGTGCGGGGCCGCTGACAGGCCATCGTGCACTTTGCGGGGCAGGGGTGTGCAACATCGACACTGGCAGCCTTGTGGGCATTGCGGGCCTTATGGCCGCTGGTTAAGACTGGACCACAGAAGGAGACACCGCCCAGATGGCTGACGCCGCAATTGACACGATGAGCTTTGAAGAAGCCCTGCGCGAATTGGAGGGTCTGGTCACCCGGCTGGAATCCGGTGCGGCCACGCTGGATGAATCCATCGCCCTTTATGAGCGAGGCGCAGCCTTGAAATCCCATTGCGACAAGCGTCTGAAGGATGCCCAGTTGCGGGTCGAACAGATCGTCGAAACGGCAGGCGGGGTCACGGCCCGGCCAGCCGGGTTCGACGCGCAGAACTGAGGGCTTTGACGATGCCCGGCGGCGCCACCATCACCAAGCGGCTGGAAGAGGCTGCCGACCGTGTGACCGTCGCGCTGGATACTTTGATCCCCCGTGTCCAGGGCCCCGAGGGCCGGTTGATGAGCGCGATGCGATATGCCGCGCTCGGTGGCGGCAAGCGCCTGCGTCCATTCCTGCTGATCGAGACAGGCCGGATGTTCGATGTGGAGGAGCGCTGCCTGTTGCGGGCAGCCGCTGCCATCGAATGCATCCACACCTATTCGCTGATCCACGATGATCTGCCCTGCATGGACGATGACGACATGCGCCGGGGCCGCCCGACGACCCATATCGCCTTTGACGAGGCCACCGCAGTGCTGGCCGGTGACGGGCTGCAGACTTTGGCGTTTGAAGTGCTGTGCGACCCTGAAACCCATGCCGATCCGGCGATCCGGATCGCGCTGGTGGAGCAACTGGCCCGGGCGTCTGGTCCCCGTGGCATGGTCGGCGGCCAGATGATGGACATGACGGCAGACGAATTGGGCGACGATCTGGCCGCTGTGACCCGCATGCAGCGGTTGAAAACCGGGGTTCTGATCCAGGCGGCAGTATCCATGGGTGCCACCATGGGCCGGGCGGGCGATCATGGCGCCCATATGCTCAACACCTATGCCCATGATCTGGGCTTGCTGTTCCAGATTACCGACGATCTGATCGATGTCGAAGGCGATCAGGAGCTGGCAGGCAAGACCCTGCGAAAGGACCAGACCCAGAACAAGGCCACCTTCGTCAGCCTGCTGGGTGCCGATCAGGCCCGCGCCCGGGTGAGCCACCTGGCAGAGCAAGCCAAGGGGCATCTGGGCATGTTCGGAGAGCGGGCGCGCTGGCTGTCTGCACTTGTGGATGTGGTGGCAAACCGCGAAGCTTGAGTGTCCGATGTGTCCGGTTGTGCAAATTTCTCAAGTCTGATGGATCTGTGCGCAACACCGTTTCCATGGAAACGAACCGCGCGCGGGCGTGAATTCCATGACTTTGCATCGAAACTGCACGAGGTGCGCGGTTCGATCTGCACAGGCTGACACTAAAGTGACGAAAGACAGTGCAGCGCAAGCCGACTTTGTGCCATAGACCGCTTCCCAAGCGGGTCGTGGCTCCAGAACCGGTGGCACTTGCCTTCGCCCATCCAACGGCCTTTGGCCCAACAGACCAGATTCAATCGCGATGCCCGCAACCCACCAGAACCAGACCCCACTGCTCGACACGATTTCCACCCCCGCAGACCTGCGCAGGCTTCTGCCCGGCGAATTGCGCCAGCTGGCCGATGAGCTGCGGGCCGAGACCATTGATGCTGTGTCGAGCACCGGCGGGCATCTGGGCGCGGGCCTGGGTGTCGTCGAACTGACGGTCGCGCTGCACTATCGTTTTGATACGCCCGACGACATCATCATCTGGGATGTGGGCCATCAGGCCTATCCGCATAAAATCCTGACCGGTCGGCGCGACCGCATCCGTACCCTGCGGCAAGGTGGCGGACTGTCTGGCTTCACCAAGCGCAGCGAGAGCGTTTACGATCCGTTTGGCGCAGCCCATGCGGCCACCTCGATCAGTGCGGCTTTGGGTTTCTGTGCCAGCCGCGATGCCAAGGGCGGCACGAACCATGTGGTCGCGGTGATCGGTGATGGCTCGATCACGGCCGGCATGGCCTATGAGGCGATGAACAAGGCTGAAGAAACCACCAAGCGCCTGATCGTGATCCTCAACGACAATGACATGTCGATCGCCCCGCCCGTCGGCGGGATGAGCAATTATCTGGCCAAGCTGGTCTCGGGTGGCGGCTACCAGTCGCTGCGCAAGGCGGGCAAGCAGATGGCCAGCGTGTTTCCCAAGCCGATCCAGACCGCTGCCAAGAAGGCCGAGGAGTTCACCCGCGGCATGGTGACCGGTGGCACGCTATTTGAGGAATTGGGTTTCTATTACATTGGCCCGGTCGATGGCCATGACATCGAGACATTGCTGGAGGTCCTTAAAAACGCAAAGGAAATCGACACCCGCCCGGTGCTGATCCATTGCGTGACCCAGAAAGGCAAGGGCTATGCGCCTGCCGAGAATGCCGCCGACAAATATCACGGCGTGGTCAGGTTCAACGTGATCACCGGCGAACAGGCCAAGGCCAAACCGAATGCGCCGTCCTATACTCGTGTGTTCGCCGACGCGCTGGTCAAGCTGGGCGAGCAGGACCCGACGATTGTTGGCATCACGGCAGCCATGCCGTCGGGCACCGGGATGGATGTGTTTGGCAAGCGTTTCCCCGACCGGATGTTCGATGTCGGCATC
>JALOSP010000015.1 GCA_025458365.1 Hyphomonadaceae bacterium | reverse complement strand
CCAGCAGATTGTCGCCGATCTTGTCCATCGCGCCCTGCCGGGCAAAGGCGGCCAGGCCCAGCGTCGCCACCGGCACGCCGTTCTGGGTGATCGTGCCGTCCTTGCCGATCATCGGCTCACCGGCAGTCAGATCAAGCGTGATCGGCTGGCCCTGATTGCTCAAAACCGGCAGACCGTCGTTGTTGACCAGCCGGCCTGCAGGGTCCAGGGCAAACCGGCCGTCGCGGGTATAGGCCGGACCGGCCTGGGTCTGGACCGTGAAATAGCCATCGCCACTCAGCGCCAGATCGAGCGGGTTGTCGGTGCGCTGCAACGCGCCGGGGCGCACATCGCGGGCGGTGGTAAAGTCGCGAACGAACTGGACCGGGCGGGGACGTTCCTCGATCGTGGCCGGACGGCGTGAGACCGGCTCGAACAGCACACTTTCGGCCTTGTATCCGGGCGTGGACATGTTGGCCATGTTGTTGGCCGCGACATCCATCTGCCTGCGCAAGGCATTCTGGGCCGAAAGGGTTACGAGCAGCGTGTTGTCCATACGTCACCAACTTCTGTTGCAGCGCATCGTCCACGCAAGCTATGCGCCATCTTTCAATCTCATAAAAACAATGCCTTAAACAGTCGCTCGCCGGATCGGGGCAGCATATGCCCGGCGCTCGCCGACCTGTGCTGCAATCCTTGACCGGTTCCCGGCAAGTTCTGCCGGGTCCCTCACGCTTCCTTAACTCTCGCAGCCTTACCGATAGGACCGCAGTTTTCTCCGCATCAGGTGCGCGATGGCCAAAGAGAAGAAACCAAAGCCGGAAGCTGGCGGCGAGGGCGACGGCGCAGACGGTGCCGCACCGAAGAAGAAGCTGGCTGGCAAGCAACTCATTCTGTTTATCGTCCTGCCTGCCGTGCTCGTGCTCGGTGGTGGCGGTGCTGCGGCCTTCTTCCTGCTTGGCAAGAAAGACCCCCCAGCCGAGGCCGCTGCCGGTGAAGCCTCCAAAGACGGCAAGGGTGACGAAAAGGCCAAGAAAGAGGACAAGAAAGAGAAAAAGGAAGATAAGAAGGGCGAGAAAAAGGACGGCGAAGAAGGCGGCGGACGCGAGATGACCGTCACCGACGGGCCCAATGGCGAGGCCTTCCTGACCCTCCCGGATATCCTGGTCAACGTCGCGGGCACCGGCAGCCGTCCGGCGTTCTTGAAGCTCAAGGTGACCTTGCAGGTCGCAGACGCCGAGGTCGCCGAGGCGATCAAGCCTGCGCTCCCACGGGTGCTCGACCAATACACCGGATTCTTGCGCGAACTGCGGATGGATGATCTGCAAGGCTCTGCCGGGTTCTCGCGGCTCCAGCTGGAATTGCTGCGCCGGGTCAATCTGGCGGTGGCACCGGCGGTGGTGGATGCGGTCCTGATCGAAGACATGCTGGTGCAATAATGGACGAGGATGCCGATCAGGACGCAATGGCGGCGGCTTGGGAAGCCGAAATGTCTGGCGGCGGCGGGGGTGGCGGCGGCGACGCCTTCGCAGCCGAATGGGAAGCCATGGTCGGCGACGAAGACGGCGCCATGCAGATCACCGCCTCGTCGGTTGGTGCCGAACGGATCCTGAACCAGGATGAAATCGACAGCCTCTTGGGCTTCGACCTCGGTGACGATGGCGGCGATGATCGCAATGGCATCCGTGGCATCGTCAATTCGGCTCTGGTGTCTTACGAACGACTGCCGATGCTGGAAATCGTGTTCGACCGGCTTGTGCGGTTGATGACGACCAGCTTGCGCAACTTCACCTCGGACAACGTGGAAGTCAGCCTCGACCACATCAGCTCGATCCGGTTCGGCGACTACATCAACTCGATCCCGCTGCCCGCAGTGCTCGCCGTTTTCCGCGCTGAAGAATTGGACAATTACGGCCTGATGACGGTGGATTCCAACCTGATCTACTCCATCGTCGATGTGCTTCTGGGGGGCCGCCGCGGCACGACCGCCATGCGGATCGAGGGCCGCCCCTACACCACGATCGAGCGCATGCTGGTCACCAAGATGATCGATGTGGTGCTCGATGACATGAAGCAGGCTTTCAAGCCGCTGAAGGAAGTGTCGTTCGAACTTGACCGGATCGAGACCAACCCGCGCTTTGCGGCCATCGCGCGCCCGGCGAACGCCGCAATCATGGTCAAGATGCGGATCGACATGGAAGACCGCGGCGGGCGGGTCGAACTCCTGTTGCCTTACGCAACCCTTGAGCCGATCCGTAAAATGCTGATCCAGCAATTCATGGGTGAGAAGTTCGGGCGCGATAACATCTGGGAAGGTCACCTCGCCACAGAATTGTGGTCCACCGAGATGCAGGTCGAGGCGGTTCTCGATGAACTTCCCCTGCCACTCGGACGGCTTTTGAACCTGAAAGTGGGCGAGACCATCCTGCTGAACGCTTCGCCGGACAGCAAGGTGCAATTGCGCTGTGGCGATGTCCATCTGGCCAAGGGCCATATGGGCCGGGTCAACCAGTCGATCGGTCTGCGCATGAGCGAGGCGATCTCCAACAAGACACGCAAGGAATTGCTGCAAGGATGAGTGAACAGCTGATGTCTCTGGCAGCCCCCGTCTTGCAGGGGTTCCTTGCGCTGGCCCTTGTGCTGGTGGCGGTGATGCTTGTGCGGGTCGACCGGAAGCTGTCTGCCTTGAAGTCGGGTCGTGATGGCATGGCGGCGGCCACAGTCGAACTGATGGCTGCCTGCGCCAAGGCCGAGGCTGCGGTGAAGGCGTTGAAGGATGGCGAAAGTGCCGCACAATCTGCACTGGACGGGAAGCTGCAGGAAGCCCGCGCGCTGGCCGAAACCCTGAAATTTCTGTCAACCACTGCCCGTGCAGTGGCAGGCGATGCGGCCACGTCGCCATCACGCCTGCCTTGGAAGCAGTCTGACCGCACTGATGATCCCCGGAGCGCCCGGCCCGCGTTGATCCGTGATCACGCCCAGCCTGCCGACAGCTTGCCACGTTCCCCAAAGGTCCGGGCGCTCTCGCGTGAGCCGGTCGAGAGCCGGGATGGCGGCGGCCGGTTTGACTGGAGCGGCCTGCGATGAGCAAGTGGACACTCAAGCCACTGACCGCGCTTGCCTTCGCAGCAGGTGCTGTCGGTCTGGGACTGGGCGGCAAGGTGGCGCTGGACGCGACCAATGCGTTTGCTGCGGGCGAAGCCGACCCTGCCGCCGATGCAGCTGCGGACGCGACAGCCGAGGCAGCGCCCAAGACCGCCGAAGCTGGTCCGCCCATGTGTCTGCCGGTCGATCTGGCAAAGGAAGCCGGGATCAGTGCAGCCGAGTTTCGCCTGCTGCAAGCCCTTCAGGAGCGGCGCCAGCATCTCGATCAGCGCGAGCGTGACGTGATCACCCGCGAAGGTGTGATGACAGCAACCGACCAGCGCATCCAGGAGCGGATGGCAGCGCTGCGCGAAGTCGAGGCAGGTCTCAAAACCCTTCTGGGTCAGGTCGACGAGGTCGAGGAGCAGCGCCTGGCAGGGCTGGTCGAAGTCTATGAGAAGATGAAGGCCAAGGATGCTGCTGCGGTGATGGAAGGTCTGGATGACGGAACCTTGCGCAGTATCGCCCAGCGCATGAAGCCACAGCTGCTGGCAGCGGTGATGGCCAAGATGACACCGCAAAGGGCGCGCCAGCTGACACGCATGCTGGCCGAAGTGGATGAACCGGATCTCAGTGCGTTGGCCAGTGCGCCCCCGGCGGCTGCCCCAGCCGCTCCGGCGGCTGCGCAGCGCACACCGGCCAGCGCGACACCGGCTGCCGGTGCTCAGCGTGCCGATACCCCTGCTGCGTCTGGCGCGACACCCCCGCGTGGCGCCGGTCCAGCCAATCCCAGTGCGCCCGCCGCGCCTGCGCCGCGCGCACCGAACCCGCCACGGGCTGACCGCCCGGCCGCCGCCGCAGCCTCCGGACAGGCGCCTGCGGATCCTGCGCCAAAGGGTGGTTGAGGCAGTCCGCCGGGCGGCTTTCAACCCCGGCTTAACCTTGATCATGGCAAGGCCTCTTGTGAAGGAGTCCCGCTGATCCGATGCTGCGAAAGCCGCTGGCCTATTCTCTGTGCTGCCTGATGGCCGCACCGCCCCTGTGGGTGGCTGCGCCGGCATGGGCACAACAGACCCCGGCAGCGGCACCACAGGCGCCACCGGGAGGCGGGGCACCTGCTGCAACTTCGGCCAGCAGTGTCCGTCTTGATGCCGCTCAAAGTCGCGACGCCGCACGCCTGCTCATGGCCTGGCCTTCTGGCAGTCAGGACAGCGCCACTGCCACACTGACTCAAGGCCTGCTCGTGGTCCGCCTGCCGCGACCACTCGATGTCGATCCGGCAGTCTTTGCGTCCAAAGCACCGGATTTTGTCGCAGCCGCTGCCCTGTCCAGCGACCGGCGTACATTGCGCATCGCCTTGCTGGGTGGTGTCACGCTGGCCAATGGCCGGGTCGGGTCCCTCCAAGCGTTTGATCTCATCCGAGATTCCACGCGCCCGCCACCGCCACTGAGCGCCGAAGCGCCTTTGGCCCTTGGTGGAGAGCCGCCGCCGTCTGATCTGGCAGGCGCAGACACAGCTGCCACGCCGACACCGCCCGCCGGTCCGCCCGCGCGGTTGCGCAATGCCCCAGCCCCAGCCGGGGCGCCGCGCATCGCGATTGAGGCCAGCGGCTCTCGGGATTTCACGCGGCTGCGGCTGAGCGGTCCGGGTCTGTCGGCACCGCAATTCTATCGCCGTGGCGACCGGATGGCTTTTGCCATTCCCGCACAACTGGCCTTCGATCTGGGTAGCCTGCGCGCCAATCTGCCGCGCCGGGTTCGCGATGTGGTGCGGTTCAGCTCGCCGACCCACACATCGCTGGTGATGGATGTCGAGGCCGATGCCGTGGTGCGTCACCGCATGGACGGGTCTGACCTGTTGATCGACATCCTGCCTGCAGGAACCGCGTCCGACCCGCTTGAAGAGCTGGCACGCGAGGCTGCTGACGTGTCCGCGACCGCCACTGCCGCAGCCGTACCGGCCACGGCCACGGGCAGGCCTGCCAAACCCACCGCCCTGACCGATGGCGCACCGCAGGTCGCTGCCACTGACGCAGGTGACACCAGCCTGAGCACTGGCCTGAGCACTGGTCCTGTCACTGTGGCGTCAGCCGGGCTTCCCGATCCGGCGCCATCGGGGAAGGTGACGATCGAGCCGCAACGGCAAGGCCAGGACGTGGCCCTGACATTTGCATTCGAGGGGCGTGCACCGGCTGCGGTGTTCCGGCGTGGCGGGGCGGTCTATGCGGTGTTTGCAACCGCTGCGACTTTCGATCATGCCAAGGTCCGCGCTGATCGCAATGTCGGCCGGATCGAACCGGTCAGCGGCGAAGGCGTTTCGGGGGTGCGGATCGACGTGCCAGCCGAAATCCAGGTCTCGGTGGCCTCTGGTGCGCGGTCGTGGACGCTGACCTTTTCCCCGTCCCGGACTGGCACGTCACGCCCGATAGCGCTTCAGCGCGAACGTGCAGCAGATGGATCATCGCGCCTCAAGGCGGTTGTGCCTGATGCAGTGGCCAGTGCCAGCTTTACCGACCCGGCTGCGGGCGACGAGGTATTGGTCGGCATGGCGCTCGGCCCTCCGGTTGCCTTGTCCACCGGTCGCTCATTCCTTGAAGCAGCTGTGCCTGAGACCATGCATGGGCTCGTGGTGATCCCTCGGGCTGACGGCATGGCCCTGCGGCGTGACATGGAAGGCTTCGTTCTGGTCCGTGATGGCGGCATGACCATGTCGAAGATCGATGAGGCGGCAGCAGCAACCGGTGGCTTTACCTCGACGGCGCCCGGCTTCGTCGACTTTGTTGCGTGGCGCGGCGGCCCCGCCGCGGACTTCACCAGCAATCTTGACAGGTTGAAGCGGCAAGCAGCAGTCGAACAGGGCAATGGCCCGGGTGAGGCACGGGCGCGACTGGATCTTGCACGCTTCCTGCTGGCCTGGGACCTGGCGCCGGAAGCAGCAGGGGTGTTGCGCGAATTGCGCAAGGCATCTCCGGTTCTGGCCAATGCGCCCGAAGTTGTCGGATTGAGTGGTGCGGCCCTGACCATGTCCGGCCGTGGGCGCGAGGCGCTTGATCTCTTGTCCATGCCACAAGTGATGGCCGACCCCGCCTCGCAATTGTGGGCTGCGCAGGCCGCAGCACTGGCGGGTGACCCAGCCGAAGTCCGGCGGCGATTCGAACAAGGCGCGAATATGCTTGGTTCGTTTGCGCCAGAGCCGCGCGCCCGCTTCCTGCTGACGGACGGCGAGGCTGCCCTTCTGCTGAACGATCCAGGCCGAACGCGCCGCCAGGCCGAACTGGCCCGCGCCGCAGCCGTCGAGCCTTTGACCCGGCAGGCCGCAGACCTGTTGAAGGCGCGCGCCATGTTGGCGCAGGGCGAGACCGGCCCGGCTGTGACCGCGCTGGGCGAGCTTGAGAAATCGACATTTGCCCCGATTGCCGCGCGCTCCATCTACGAAAAGGCCTTGATCGAGTCCAAATCCGGTCCTGACGGGCTGGCCAAAGCGATCAAGGCGCTGGATTCCCTGCGTTATGCCTGGCGCGGCGATGCTTTCGAGATCGACCTGCTGCGGACCCTTGGCGATCTCTACATCCAGGGCGGAGATATCCGGTCCGGCCTTGCCACGCTGGCCGGGGCAGCAACCCTGCGGCCCGAACTGCCCCAGGCGCGTGCCCTGCGCGATGATCTGGCCACCCAGTTCCGCAAGCTTTTCCTTGAAGGCGGGGCAGACGGCATGGATCCGCTACAAGCCCTGGCCCTGTTTTATGACTTCCGCCAGCTCACACCAATTGGCCCGGATGGCGACCGGATCGTCCGCGGACTGGCCGACCGGCTTGTCGGGCTCGACCTTTTGCCACAAGCCGCTGAACTGTTGCAGCACCAGGTGGACAACCGGTTGCAAGGAATCGCCAAGGCACAGGTCGCGACTGATCTGGCCGCGATCTACCTGCTTGACCGAATGCATGAGAAGGCGCTCCAAGCGATCTGGAACAGCCGGTCGACGATGTTGCCCGCCGAACTCAATGGCAATCGGCGCCTGATCGAAGCCATCGCGCTGGCAGGGCTGGAACGGCATGATCATGCCCTCGAGGTCATTGAGTTCGAACAGGGCAGTGCGGCCAATACCGTCAGAACCGAGATCTTGTGGTTGCAGCAGAATTACCCTGCAG
This sequence comes from Hyphomonadaceae bacterium, assembly GCA_025458365.1. Classification (GTDB taxonomy): domain Bacteria; phylum Pseudomonadota; class Alphaproteobacteria; order Caulobacterales; family Aquidulcibacteraceae; genus JALOSP01. Next base: position 4,470 of record JALOSP010000015.1, on the reverse strand, counting down.
CCGCAGAGGCCGCCAGGCGGGCTTTGCCCCCGCCCGGTGCACCGCTGGAACCGGCGGATGCGGCTGTCGTGCTGCGCGCAGCGGTGGCCAGCGCGCTCGCCAATGACCGTGAAGCAGCAGTGACGCTGGCCCGTGATTACGGCAGCGCCATGCGCCGGACATCTCTGGCCGAAGCCTTCAACGTCGTGACCAATGACGCGGTGCCGGAGACCGCCCAGCTGCAGGCAGCTGTCGCGACGATCTCGGGCACTTCGCCGTTCGATGCGGTTGTGCGCGGCCTGCGAACCTCGATCAATGCCATCGCCCCGGCAGAGGCGCTGGTGACTGCCGAAGGGCCCACAGACGGGAATCCCACCGGTGGTGCAGGCGGGCCAGAAGCAGCACCCACCTCCTCACCTTTGCCGGCCGCCATGCCGGCCGCAGAAGCCGCCGGACTTGCCCGGCCCGCTCGCGCCCGCCCGACCCGTGCAGCTCTCGCCGAGCGCCCCCAACGCGCGGCACAGCGCAGACCGGAACGCAGGCCGGAGCGTCGGTCCGTCAGTCGTGAGAGCCAGGACGGCACGCAGGCCCGTGGCGAGCCAGGCGTTCAGGCCCCCCGCGATCCACCACCGGCCCTGCCTGCGCGCTGAAGCGTCCGTTGGCGCACGACGACAAGGCTCAGCCCCACGGCCCGCGCCGCACTGGTCCTTCGGGAAGATCAAGCGCATTGCCCGGCAGGTCCCGGGCTGCCAATTCTTCCAGTTGAGCAATCCGGTTTTCGGTGGCCGGGTGGGTTGAAAACAGATTGTCACGCAAGCCACCCGCCAGCGGGTTGATGATGAACATATGGGCGGTTGCCGGGTTCCGCTCGGCATCTTCGTTCATCACAGCCTTGCCGCCATGCTGGATCTTGGCCAGCGCCGATGCCAGCCAGCGGGGGTCGCCTGCGATTTCTGCGCCCAGCTTGTCGGCCTCATATTCACGAGACCGGCTGATCGCCATCTGGACGATGCTGGCCGCCATCGGGGCCAGAAACATCGTGGCGATCAGCGCCACAGGATTGGGCCGTTCCCGGTCACCGCCAAAAAACATGGCAAAATTGGCCAGCATGCCGATGGCGCCCGCCAGTGTGGCCGTGACAGTCATGGTCAGCGTGTCGCGGTTTTTCACATGGGCCAGCTCATGGGCCATCACCCCGGCCACTTCCTGACGGGTCAACATGGTCAAGAGCCCGGTCGTGGCCGCAACTGCCGCATTGTGCGGGTCACGCCCGGTGGCAAAGGCGTTGGGCTGGGGATTGTCGATCACGTAGACCTTCGGAGCGGGCATCCCTGCCTTTGCGGCCATAGCCAGCGTGTCTGCCGCATATTCCGCGATGACAGGGTCGCGGTGCAACGGATCGACCTCGACAGCGCGATAGGCCGACAGCACCATCTTGTCAGAATTCCAGTAGGAGAACACATTCATCCCTGCAGCAACCACAAAGGCGATGGCCATGCCGCCAGTGCCGCCGATCAGGTATCCGACGGCCATGAACAGCCCGGTCATCCCGGCCAGCAGAATGAAGGTTTTCATCGTGTTCATCGTCTCGTACCTCCGCTCCGGGCTTCTGACCTCAACACATGGGGATCAGCCCGATTTCTGGCGCGCCTTGCTTTGCCTGCCCACCGCTTTGATGTAGGGATTTCCGATGACCACTGAAAGCGCAACGGATGTTCACATCCCATTGACCCAGCCTATGCCCCCGCTCCAGCCCCCGCTCAGTCGCGATGCGCAGGACGCGCTTGCCGAGGCGCAAGCCCGTCGCGAGGCAGAAGATGGGCTGAGCCTTGCACCGGAAATCAACGGTCCCAAAGGGGCTGAACCAACGCGGTTTGGCGATTGGGAGCGCAAGGGGATCACGTCGGACTTCTGACCGGCGGGGTGTTTTGGGGGGCAGGGACGCGTGACGGCCGGGCTTTATGACTATCTGGTGTTCGCGCATCTGTTGAGTTTCGCGCTGTGGCTGTCGGGTGCAGCTGCCTCCAGTCTTGCCGGGCGCGCCGCGTTTGATGCCGGCCTGCCGGCTTCGGCCCGGTCTGTATGCCTCCAACTGCGCTATGCCGGGCAGGTTCTGTCGCGCAGCGGGTTGGCCTGCCTGTTGCCTGTCGCCCTGACGCTGCTGCTGCCCGGCCAGCATGGCGGCGTCCCGGCCTTGCTGGTCGGGCTCTCCTGGGTTCTGGGCCTGTCATGGTTGGCATTCATCTGGGTGCCGCGGTTTGTGGCCCTGCCATTATCCGATCGCATGATGCTGGGCATCGAGACGGGTTTCTGCGCGGTCGCGGCCATGATTGCCCTGGGCATCGGACTGCCTTCCGTGCTGGGTTATGGACCATTGCGAGCCGACTGGCCGGGGATGAAAGCTGTGCTGGGCGGCCTTGCCTTCACCGTCACGGGCATCATGACCTGGACACTGATCCCTCACGAAGAGGCGCTGGTCGAAGGGAAGATATCCAAATGGCCTGTGGCAACGGCGCTCAGCCTCGGCGTTTTGGCACTCTTCGGCTTGATGCTGGCCGCTGCCTGGCTGGGAAACATGAAGCCGGACCTCTGAACCATAGCAAAGTGATCACATTCAGAGGCCTGGTGGGAAACGTCGTGTCCATGGAGCCGAAATATGCCCCGAGCGGTTTGTGGCGTGATGCACAAAGCGGCGTGACGGTTTTGCCAAAAACTGGCAGAAGCCTCCGCATCGCCCCCGGGTGATGCGGCTCCGTAGCTCAGCTGGACAGAGCAATCGTTTCCTAAACGATGGGTCGGGTGTTCGAGTCACCCCGGAGTCGCCATCTTTGTGCGTATCGGCTAACCGTGTCCAAAATGTCGGCTAAAGAACGACCGCCCCGATTCTGGCACCTCGAACTCGAAATCTGTCACTCAAGCGAGGTGACTCCGCACGCCAACAATGCGAAGCGAATCTCCGAACAGACGGCCCGGGTCACGGGGCTTGTTTGAAGTCAATCACGCGTATCTGGCGGAAGCAAATATGCTTGCGGCGGGTCGCCAGAAATCAAAAGGGCCATATCAAGCCATAGCTGATTTGAGGGTTTTCAGACGGCCTGTCAGTCCACAATGGGGTGTGACAATCTGCTTCTACGATCTTTTGAGGTGTGTTAGATCAGATCGAGCATCCTTGCCTTGATCGATGCATCGGTCCGGTTGGCAGCGCCGAGGTGGATCATGATCTGGCTGAGGTGGGTCTTGATGGTTGAGGGGGCGAGGTCCAGATCGCGGGCAATTTCCTTGTTGGAGCGGCCTTGCGCCATCAGGCGCAGCACATCCATCTGGCGCCCCGTCAGCCGCTCTGCGATCCGTGCCACATCATCGCGCACAGGAGTAACGGTACCATTCTGCAGGCGCGTGCTGGCGATCTCGGACACGCGGGCTGGCAGATAACGTCCACCCGCCAGGATCAGTCGGATTGCCGCCTCGATGATGGAACCATTGGCTGTCTTCGGCGCAAAGCCAGCCACGCCGCGATCGAGCAGATCCATCATCAGGGTATCGTCCTCAGTGCCGGTCACGACCAGTAGCGGCGTTCCGGGCGCGGCACGGACAAGCCCATCCACTCCAGCCAATGGTCCTGCACCAGGCATGATCAGGTCACAGATGATCAGATCATGCGACGCCTCCGTCGCGATACGCCACGCTTCTGGAAAGTCTGCCGCCAGATCGAGCACGGCATCGGGCCAGCCGAGCCTTACGGTTCCCGCCAAAGCATCGCGCACAAGCGCATGATCATCGCAGATCAGACACGACTTCATCGCTTTTCTCCTTTTCCAGGCGTGACGACTGCGCCGGGCGCAAGCCCAAAACAGAACGCCGCGCCCCGTCTCCAGCGCGGATCCAGGAACGCATCGCCCCCCAGCAGCAACGCAATCCGCTTCACTGACGGCAGGCCAAGTCCGAAGCCTGGCCTCGCTGCCAGACGTGATGCTTCACCCCGGAAGTAGTCGCTGAACAGTTCAGCCTGTTCGCTGGCGGGCACGCCACTGCCATTGTCGATCACCCAGAACTGCGCCCCTGCCTCGCCCGCGCGGCGACAGCCCAGCAGCACCTTGCGCCCGCCGCTGTGGGCAATGGCATTGCCCAGCAGATTGCCCAGCGCCCGCACCAGCAATACCCGGTCGGAATGCACCACCAGCGCACTTGTCACCCAGCGCAATTCAATCCCGGCGGCCTGCGCGGCCGGGGCATGCTGGCGGACAAGTTCGTCCATCAGCCGCGCTACCTTGATCGGGGCAAACTGCGGATCGACTGCATCCGCCTCCAGCCGCAAGTGGCCCAGCATGTGGCCCAGAAGCTGTTCAGCGGCAGCGAACGCCTGGCGCACCCCATCAGCGGCGTATGCGCGACTGGCGGCATCGCGGGCACGCTGGTTTTGATCGAAATACAGGCTTGCAGCCTGAAGAGGCTGGCCAAGATCATGGCTTGCAGCAGCGATGAAGCGGGTCT
>JALOSP010000306.1 GCA_025458365.1 Hyphomonadaceae bacterium | reverse complement strand
CAAGAGGAAGGACAATCGTGGACGATATCGTCGACCGCCCGCCACGGACCCTGTCGCGTGATGCGCGCCGCCAGCAGGTCATCGAGGCCACCATTGCGACGATTGCTGCCCGGGGGCTTGCCCGGCTGACCCTGACCGATGTGGCGCGGGCCGCGACCATCAGCCACGGGCTGGTCCTGTTCCACTTCCAAAGCAAGGAAAACCTTCTGGCCGAGACGCTTGCCTATCTGGCGGACGAGTATCAGGCCAACTGGCAGGCCGCCCTTGCCAAGGCTGGGCCGGGCGCGGCCGACAGGATGCGTGCGCTGATCGAAGCTGATTTCCGGTCGCAGATCACGACACAAGACCGGCTTGCCGCCTGGTGCGCCTTCTGGGGCGAGGCGCAAAGCCGCCCGGTCTATCAGGAAATCTGTGGCGAGCGGGATGCAACCTATGTGCGTCAGCTGGAAGAAATTTGTGCCGCCTTGATCCGGGAAGGCGACTACGGAATCGATCCCGTGCATGCGGCGCGAATCCTGCGCCTTGTGGTCGAGGGCACCTGGCTGGACCTGATGACTCTGGAACACCCCTATTCGTCGGAAGAGGCGCGCCTGACGGTACTGGCCGCCATGTCCACCCTTTTCAGCAAGCATTTTTAACCCACAGGCACTTGAGAGGACCGCGCACCACTTGCCGGTCATTCAGCAGCGTGCCGAAAGTCGATCGTTGCCAGCAAGCCGGACCCTGACTCTGGTCGGTCCAGTCGAAAGTCAGCCTGGAACAGCCTTGCAATCTCGAAAGCCACGGCCAGACCGAGACCCATTCCATGTGTCGGCCCACTGGCGATCTGGGGCGAAGGTCTGGGCGCGCCACGACCGAGCGCTGCGGTGGTAAGCATCTGGGCGTCAGAAAGTCCGGGGCCGTTGTCTTCAACCTCGAGCACCGGGCCGTCGGATAAGGCCCTGACCCGCACCGTGACGATCGCGCCCCGCCCCGCATAGCTGACCGCGTTCGAGACAAGGTTGCGCAACAACTCTGCCAACAGAATCGGGTCGGCGGCCACTTCGGCCGTCCCCGCTCCTTCGAAACCAAGGTCAATGTCCTGTGCCAGGGCGTCAGGCACGAGGTCCGAAATCACCTCTTTGGCGATCTGGATCAGGTCGACCGGCGTCAGTAGGGCCGCACTGGCGCTGGCATCAACCCGGGCAAGGACCAGAAGCTGCGACAGGACGCGTTCTGCCCGTTCCAGCGCGGACTTGGCCTTTTCGCTGGCAGCGGCAGCTTCTTCGGGGCTGGTGCTGCGGTCGATGAGCGCAAGCTGGGTGCGGACAACGGCAAGCGGTGTGCGCAGCTGGTGGCTGGCATTCCCGGTGAAGTTGCGCAAGGCATCAACGGCGGTCCTCAGCCGCGCCATGAATTGGTTGATTGCCTGGACCAGGGGCTCTACCTCCTCAGGGGTGTCCGCAGTAACGGAATGCAGGTCATCTGGTGAGCGGTCCGCAATTGCTCCGCCCAGACGCTTTAGCGGGCGCAGGGCGACAGTGACCGCGACCCATACGAGAACTGCAACACCGAGGCCAAGGACGCCAAGACGCAGGGTCGAGCGGATCAGGATCGTTCGCGCCAGCGCCGAGCGCGCCCGGGTGGATTCAGCCACCGTGACTGAGAACGGGATGGATGCGGCACCTGTCGAAATCTCACGCATCACCGTGGCACTGCGAATGCTGACGCCCTGATAGCTGCCATCGGCAAACGCCACGCTTCCAGGGCTGGTCGGCACCGTGGCAAGATCGGAGTAGCCGGTCAGGAAGCTGCCTGCCGGACCATCGACGCGGTAGAACACCTTGTCTTGAGCTGTTGAGGTCAGCATTTCCAAAGAGGAAAAGGGGATGTCCACTTCCAGACCTCCGGATTCATCGATGCTGACCCGCTCGGCAATGGCAAGGGCCGAGCCGAAGAGGACCCGGTCAGACACGCCTTGAGCCGTGCGCAAGGCTTCGTTCCAGGTGTCAATCAGCGCGAGCAAACCCAGTGCTGCGGTTGCCAGCAGCAACCAGACCAACAGCCTGCGGCGCAACGAATAGGGTGTCATTGCAGATCGCCCGGCTTTTCCAAGAGATAGCCAATGCCGCGCACTGTCCGCATGTTCAGGCCAAGCGGCTGCAACCGTCGCCGAAGACGCGACACATATTGCTCGATCGCGTTGTCCGACAGGTTGTCTTCCAGGGATGTCACCGACTGGACAATGGCCTCTTTCGCCACGACTTTCCCGGCGCGCATCACCATCAACTCCAAAAGCGCGCGTTCGCGCGGGGGCAGGTCGATGGGCTGGCCGTTGGCTGAAAACTGGCGCGAGGTCAGATCAAGGGACAATGCGCCCAGTGTCACGGTCGACGAACGCAACCCCGCCTGACGGCGCAGAAGCGAACGAACGCGCGCTTCGAATTCGCGGATGTCGAAAGGTTTGGCCATGTAGTCATCGGCCCCGAGATCAAGCCCGCGGACCCGGTCTTCGGCCGCGCCGCGCGCGGTCAGGATCATCACGGCCGCGCGATTGCCTTTGGCCCGCATCGCTCGCAGGACAGAGAGCCCGTCGAGTTCAGGCAGGTTCAGGTCCAGGATCATCAGATCGAATTGTTCGGCCGCGACGAGGGCACTCGCCGCTTCGCCGTCATGCACGCAATCCACCGCATAGCCAGACGACACCAGAAGCGACAACAACGCTTCGGCCAGTGGCAGATCATCCTCGACCAAAAGCAAGCGCATGATGCCCCCCGTTGGACGAGGGTAGGCGCTGTTGGGACAGTTGTGAACCGCCTCTTGATCGGGCAGGCTTTCGGGATGCGACTCCTTTCTCTGCTGATTGTGCCGTTGTGGGGGCTGGCAGGACATGCCGCAGCCGAAACCACGCTGTACCCGGCCTTGGCGGGTGGCGGGGGGGAGTTGGTGATCTACTCGACGCTGGACAGCCGTCTGGCATTGCCGCTGATCGACGCCTTTCAGTCCCAGAACCCTGGTGTGTCGATCCGCTATGAGGACATGCTGGCCAGTGAAATCGCCGCCCGGGTGATTGCGGAAACCGATGCCGGGCAGAGGTCGGCGGATTTCCTGTTTTCCTCGGCCATGGATCTGCAACTGAAGCTGGCCAATGACGGCTACGGCCAGGTGGTGGACGTGGCCGAAGCGCGCGATTGGCC
>JALOSP010000305.1 GCA_025458365.1 Hyphomonadaceae bacterium | reverse complement strand
CCGCCAGTGCAGCTTCGGCCTGGGCGAGCGCCGCAGACCGGTTGCCACGAGCCAGCTGGAGTTCAGCCAAGCCACGCCGGGCTGCCACCTCATATCCGGCTGTCTCCGTCAATTCTCCAAACAGGCGCTCGGCGGTGCTGCTGTCGCCACTACGCCCTGCTGCGACGGCTGCCAGCAAGCGTGCTGCTGGCCGGTCCCCCAGATAGCCCAGGGCTTTCTGGCTGGTGCGCTGTGCCTCGGCAGGCTCACCGGCTTCGGCAGCAGCCAGCGCCTGGCCCATGGCGTCGAGGCCCTTGCGGGTACTGGATTCAGCGCTGGCCCGGGCGATCCGCGCGGGCAGGGACCACAGCCACCCCACAAGCCAGAGCACCAGCATCAGGACAAGGGCACCGGCGATCGCAATGGCTGCGGCTGCAGCCGGTTTCATGGTCACATCGACGGCGCCGCCGCGATAGGCGATCTCGCCTGGTTGCAAGGCAAGCCAGACGAAGCCGCCTGCTGCTGCGATCAGCACCAGCAGCATCAGGATCAGACGGATCGTCTTCATGGGGCTGTCTCTTTCGTGGCCGGAGCAGAACTGGTCGAAGGCGGCGTGGAAGGAATGATCCCGACAGGCGGCGCAGTGCCGGGTACAGGTCCGGGTTCTGCGGCTGGCGCGCCAGTGCCGGACAGGGCCCCATTCGCAACTGTCCCGTTCGCAACTGTCCCGTTCGCAATTGCCGCGTTTGCAACTCTCCCACTTTCGACGGCACCACGCAGCGCAGCCAGCTTTCGTTCCAGCTCCAGCCTCGCCTTGGCTCCGGCGAGCCAGGCGCGCACCGCATCCGGCTGTGGCGTGATCCCGCCGACCTCGGCAATCGCCCCAGCCAGATCGCCTTGATCCAGCTTCAGCTTTGCCCGTGTCAGCAGGGCTGTTGATCCCGTGCCCTCGGTCGTTGGCGGTTCCTCGACCCGGATCAGACCGGCGATAATCGAACGAAACCAGCCGGTCAGCCCGCCCTCATCACGCGACTGGGCGTCCAAGGCGGCAATCGCGGGGGCAAGGCCGGTAAAGCGCTCGGCCAGCAAGGTCCGCGAGGGCGCCCCGGTGCGGGCGAGTTCCTGCAAGCTGGTGGCTTCAGGCAATGCGGGTAGCGCGGCGCGGACAGCTTCGAATTCCTGCAGGAATGGTCCATTGCGGCTCGCCGCCTCGGCCAGCGCCACGACAGCCATGGTCACGCGGGCTGGCGGGGCTGAATCGACCTGACCCTGCAGGCGGGCAACCAGCACCTTGAGGGTGGCGATCTCTGTTTGCAGACCAGCGATCACCGCCCCCCCGGCGCCGGTCGGATCCAGTGCGGCCAGTCGTGTCTCGATCGCTGTGACCCGACCACCCAGAGCGGCAAGCTCGGTGGTGGTAGGGCCGGGAACAAGGGCGGGAGCTTGGGTCGGTGGCACCGCCTGGGCCTGCTGCGCCGGTGTGCCAGGCGCCACCTCGGCCTGGCGGGACGTTGGTCCTGGCGGGGTCGGGCCTGAGGTTCCAGGCGGACTGGCCTTCACGGTCGGTGAGGCCGGTGCTGCTGGCGAAGCCGGGCTTGCGGCAGCCGGTGCGGGCGCCTGTGGTGCGGCCCCCTGTGGTGCGGCCCCCTGAGGTGCGGACCCTTGCGGTGTCGCTTGGGCCATCGCGGCCACGCGGGCTTCCAGCTTTGACAGGTCAGTCTCGAGGGCTGCAATCCTGTCTGTGACCGCAGGCTCGACGACTGCGGCGGTGTCCGATTGTGGGAGCACACGGGCCAGACCGGTCGAAACCATGAGATCCGGGCGCGCCTGGATGAACAGCGCCAGATAGGCCCCTCCGACCGCTGCCAGCGTGGACAGGGCCGTGGCGGTCATCAGGCCGATGCCGCCACGGCGTACAACGATTTCACCGGAAGGACCGGGAGCTGCCGCTGCAAACGGGTCAGCCAGCGGTCGTGCAGGCTCGGCGGTCTTGCTGCTGGCAGCAGAACTGGCAACCGGATTGGCCAAGTCGTCGGGCTTTGGATCTGTGATGTCGCTCATGGTCCCGTTAAACAGGGTGCGCGGCTACACCTCAAGGGCGAATGTGGGTCTAGGTGCAGATGCGGCCGGTCCTGTCATCCGCCATTGGCGTGCAAAATCTGCCCTTGCACCTTCAGCGCCTTGCGCTGCTCCTTCCAGTCCGGGACCATGGTAGCGACCAACGACCAGAAAGCCGGGCTGTGGTCCATGTGGCGCAGATGGGCCAGCTCATGGGCCACAACATAGCGGAAAATCGCAGGATCAGCGCCGATCAGGCGCCAAGACAGCATGATGCGGCCATCGCTGGTACAGGAGCCCCAGCGGGATCGGGTGTCGCGCAAGGTCAGCGCGGCCGGCTTCAGTCCGCTGACAGCCGCCAGCTCGTCAAGGTGGCCGATGGCTGCGGCCTGCGCCATGGTCTGAAGTGCGCGGCGCACGGCGCCCGGCATGCCTGCTTCGCTGGCATGAACCAGCAGTTCACGTGGATCGCCGTCGCGCCAGTCGCTGTCCAGACCGCCGCCTCCCAGCCGTGCGCCACCCCGACCTGGCAACCGCCGCAAGCGCACAGGCTGACCATGGAGCAAGATGGTGCTGCCATCGCCGACGGGGCTGTGCAGAGCCTTTGTGCGGGCTATCTGCGACTCGATCCATGCGGCATTGGCGTTGGCCAGACCGATCAGTGCCTTCTGGCTGGCATTGGGTGGCCCGCTCGCCACCACGATCCTGCGGCGGGCATCAAACCGCAAAACAAGCCGCCTCATCCCGCGCCGCCGTTTCAGTTCCAGCCCGACACTCGACCCATCCGGGAGCGTGATCGAACTGCTGGCAAGCGGTGCGGCTCGTGCTGGCGACTTCGCCGGAACTTTGGGGCGCTGGAAAAACATTGGGGAAGTGTAGGGCAGTTTGCTTCCGCCACGAAGACAGCGACTGCAATGCGGCCCTTCTTGCTTGAAAACGACAGTCGGGTCGTGAAAAACCCCGGCTGCCTTGTGCAGTCGGGGCTTTCGATGTGCAGGGAGGGGAAAACGGAACCGGCCCGAGAGGACCGCAAAACTGTTTGCCGGCTGACCAGCCGCGCCACATGACCCGGTGGGGGCTGGGGGGCTGTCGAGATACCAAGCCATGCGTGAGTGCGCTTGCTGGCCAACCGGCAGAAATGGGTATGACG
>JALOSP010000014.1 GCA_025458365.1 Hyphomonadaceae bacterium | reverse complement strand
TGCATCATTTCCGCCCGAGCCACTCTACCTGCGGGGATCGGATGCCAGGCTGGCCGGTGGGCTGGAGCCGGTCGGTGAATGATCTTCCGCAACCCGAAACAGGACCATTGACAGGCCCACCACGTCTTGATGAAACCGCCACCATGGCTGCGCTGCACGCCGCATCATGGCCCCGCCCATGGTCGCAGGCCGACTTCACCCGATTTCTGGATGAACCTGGCATGGTCTGTCTGGTTGCGCGAGACCCGCTCGATGGGTTTACGGTTCAGGGCCTGTGCGTTTTCCAGCACGCGGCACAAGAAGCCGAGCTGTTGATGATCGCGGTGGATCCGATGCGAAGGCGGCAAGGCATCGGCCTGCAACTGCTGAAGGCAGGACTGGCCAGACTGCAGGCGCAGGCACAGGCGGTTTCCACCTGTTTTCTGGAAGTCGCTGAATCAAACCCCGCAGCCCGAGGCCTGTACCAGACGCTCGGATTCGCTGATGTCGGGCGCCGCAAAGCCTATTATCCGCCAGCAACCCCCGGCAGTCCTGCCGATGATGCCATCATCATGCGGCTTGATCTGTCCACTCTGTGCTGAATTGCCACGTCTGCGGTTGTGAGCATCGTCAGTTTGGCATTAAAGCTGGCACCATCCGGATCGATTTGGGTTTAGATGGAATCATCTGAACGAAGCCAAATTGATCAAAATCAGAGGTCTGGTGTACAGCTTCGCTTCCATGGAAACGAAACGTGCACGAGCATGGGAGGTCCGCAATGGACAGGATCGAGAAGCTTTGCATCGAAAAGGGGCTGCGAATGACCGAGCAGCGCCGGACGATTGCGCGCGTTCTGTCCACCTCCGCCGACCATCCCGATGTCGAAGAATTGCACCGCCGGGCCAATGCGCTGGATCGGGGCATCTCGATTGCCACCGTCTACCGCACCGTGCGCCTGCTGGAAGAGAGCGGCATCCTGGAACGCCACGACTTCCGTGATGGCCGCTCACGCTACGAGGAAGTGACGGACGATCACCACGACCATCTGATCGACATGAACACCGGCGACGTCATCGAGTTCGTCGATCCAGAGATCGAGCGCCTGCAGCACGAGATCGCCCGACGCCTGGGCTACAAGCTCGTGGACCACCGGCTGGAGCTTTATGGGGTGAAGGCCGAGGGTTGACGGTCAACCAGAGGAATAGACCATGAAGGCGATGGTCACCGCCTCGACGACCTCCTCGCGGGTCGGCTTGGCGAAGAAATCCGCATGACTGTCGCGCAACTGCCGGTACAGGTCAGGCCTTCGGTTTGACGGGACACCGGCGATCCGGGCGGCCTCATCCAGTGTTGCACCGGTGCCTTCTGTGGCCTGCGATGCAATGGCATCCACATTGTCAGTCACATAGGCCTTCACCCGCGCGCGTCTTGCATCATAGACGGCATTGCTGATCCCGCTCGATACGATTGCGCCGGGCCACGTCCAGAGCGCGCCAATGTGGTTGGCCTGGCGCCCCGCACAGGACGCATTCAAGGCCAGCATGGCACTCAGGACTGTGACGGTCGCGATGCGAGTCACTGGCGGGGGCAATCTGGTCGTCATTGCCCGACTTTCACCCAACCAGGATGAACGCGACCTGAGCGACCTCACCAGAGCCCGTTGAGGCGCACGATCTCGAAGTTCAACGCAGCGGCAACCGCCACCCAGCCCAGATATGGCACCAGCAACACGCTGGACATCCGCGAAGTTTTCCACCCGACGACCATCAATGCAAGGATCGACAGCCAGAGGACCGGGACCTGAAACAGAGCCAAATCCGGGCGCTTCATGGCAAAGAACAGCGCTGACCATCCGATGTTCATGAGTGCATTGAAGGCCCACATCCCTAGCAGCAGGCCACGCTGGCCGGTTGGCTGGCCACGATTCCAATGCAGGACGCCCGCAACCGCACACAGAGTGAAGATTGTGGTCCACGCAATGGGAAAGGCCGCATCCACCGGTTTCCAGTCCGGGAAGGTCAGCGCCTGATACCATGGCCCGATATCGGTCAGCGCCCCGCCGAGCCCGGCTGTCACCACCACAGCGACGATTGCCACCGCAACCGGACGCCAACCGGCAAGGCGTGATGAAACTGGCAAGGCCTCGACCAGTGGATCTGTCAGAGGGCGGGGTACAGTCTGGTCGCTCATGGCAGCGAATATGGCTCTGTCCGCATCGTGGACAAGGGTTGGGCACTGGACAGTGCCGACCATCGGTCCAGATTTCCGGTCGTGTGAAGCTGCAAGAGGTGCATGATGTCAAAAGCTGTTGTGATCGCTGCAGCCGCCTGTCTGGTGCTGGCTGGGTGCGGGCAGGACAGCCAGCCGCCAATGTCCGTTGTACAGACCGCAGAGGCGACCCAACCTGCCGCACCTGACCCCGCAGCAAGCGATGCCGGGGCCTTTGCATTTGACGGGCTGACGGGCGGGAGCGTGAATCTGGCTGATTATCGCGGTCGGGTGGTTCTGGTCGTCAATACCGCATCCCAATGCGGGTTCACGTCGCAACTGGGTGGCCTGCAGGACCTCCATGAGGCACGCGGCCGGGACGGTCTTGTGGTGATCGGTGTGCCGTCCAACGATTTCGGTGGTCAGGAGCCGGGCAGCGCGCAACAGATCGCCAGCTTCTGCGAACTCAATTATGGCGTGACCTTCCCGATGGCCGCCAAACAAAAGGTGACCGGGCGCGACGCCCATCCATTCTACACCTGGGCTGCCAGCACGGCAGGCAGCCGGGCAGTGCCGCAGTGGAACTTCCACAAAATCCTGATCGGCCGCGATGGTGCGATCAGGGCGACATTCCCCAGCGCAATTGCCCCGGCCTCACCGGAATTGAAGGCTGCCATTGATGCAGCCCTTCAAGGCTGAGACCCTACCAGATTGGCGCCCTGCCAGGTTGGGGCCACCTTCACGGCACCGGCAGGTCATCGTAATCCTTGAGCAGAATGCGCGCGCCGTGGCCTTCCAGATCATCATACTGGTTGGTCTTGACCGCCCAAAGGAAGGCCAGCAGACCGACAAAGCCCATGGCCAGGGCAATCGGGATCAGCACAAACATTGCAGTCATGACTGGCGTCCCTTTTCAGCTTCGGAGCCGGTTGCGCCACGCAGGCGCAGCGCATTGAGTGTCACCAGCAACGAGGATGCAGACATGGCAATCGCTGCCAGCATCGGCGTGACCAGCCCCAGCATCGCGATGGGCGAAGCAATGGCATTGTAGGCCGCCGACAGGATGAAGTTCTCGCGCACTCTGGCCCTGGCCTGCAATGCGACATGATGCGCGGTCAGGACCGGCGACAGGGCCGCGCCCTGAAACACCATGTCAGCAGCGGACTGGCTGGCATCGGCGGCAATGCCCGGTGCCATCGACACATGGGCATGGGCCAGCGCAGGGGCGTCATTCAGGCCATCGCCGACCATCAGCACGGTCTTGCCGCTGGCGGCCAGCGCCTGCAGGCGGGCGGCTTTGTCATGGGGTGTCTGTTCGGCCCGCCAGTCCTTCAGCCCGAGGGCAGCAGCCGTGCGCGCCACGGCGGCGGGCCGGTCACCGGACAACACCTCAACGCTCAATCCTGCTTGGCGCAAGGCATTGACCACGGCCACGGCATCGCTGCGCAAGGTGTCGGCGAATACAAAGCGCACAGGCTCGCGGCCCTGCCGGGTGAACCACAATTCGGTCTCGCCATCGCTGCCGTCAAGCACGACCCCGGCCCAGGAGGCACGGCCCAGACGGGCGCGAGCACCCTCCAGTGTGGCCTCGACACCCGCCCCGGCGACTTCGCTGGCATTGCCAGCGGCAGGCCCCGGCCCGGCAGCGCGGGCCACCACCCGGGCGAGCGGATGGCGCGAGGCCCTCGCCAGCAAGGCCGCCGCGGCCAGGTCTTCGTTGCTGATCGCGTCGCGGTTCACCAGTTCGGGCTGGCCTGAAGTCAAGACGCCAGTCTTGTCGAACACCACATGGTCAATCGCTGCCAACCGCTCCAGCGCGTCGCCGGATTTCACCAGAACACCGGCCCGGAACAGGCGACCCGTCGCCACCACCTGCACCGCAGGCACCGCCAGCGCCAGCGCGCACGGGCAGGTGATGATCAGCACCGCGCAGGCGTTGAGGATGGCAACGCGCGGTTCGGCCCCCAGCAGCAGCCAGCCGATGGCGGTCAGCAAGGCAGCACTGTGCACCACAGGCACATAGAGCTTGGTCACGCGATCAGCGATCCGCACATAGCGGGAGCGCGATTGCTCGCCGGTCTCGATCAGGCGGGCAATTTCGGCGAGGAAGCTGTCGCCGCTATCGGCTGTGGCTTCCAGTTCCAGACGCCCAGACAGGTTCAAGGCACCGGCCCGCAAGGCCTGACCGGGGGCGACCGGCACCGGGTCGGTCTCGCCGGTGAGCAGCGACAGGTCCATGTCGGAGGCCCCGGCGCGCACCACGCCATCCACCGGGACGCGGTCGCCGGGCAGCACTTCGAGCCGATGGCCCGGCTGCACATCGCGCAGGGCCAGCGCCCGGCGGCTGCCGTCCTCCCCGATCACCGAGGCGGTGACCGCTTGCAGGGCGAGCAGGTCACGCGCGGCCACCCTGGCCTTCTGGCGCAGCCGGTGATCGAGATAGCGCCCGATCAGCAGGAACATCAGCAGCATCACCACGGCATCGAAATAGGCATGTTCGCCATGATGCAGGGTCTCGTAGATCGACAGGCCCGATGCCAGGATCACCGCCAGAGAGATCGGCACATCCATATTGGTGCGCCGCCGCTTCAGGGCGTTCCAGGCACTGATGAAGAAGGGCTGGCCAGCCCAGGCCGCCGCAGGCAGCGCGATCATCGCCGACAGCCAGTGGAACATCGTGCGGGTGGACACTTCCATGTCGGCGCCAAACATCGTGGACCACACCGGCACCGAGAACATCATCACATTCATCGAGGCGAACGCCGCCACGCCCAGGCAGACCAGCAACTTGCGGCCTTCGGCATCGACTTCCTGCTGGCTGGCTGCCGGGTCAAACGGCTTGGCGCCATAGCCCAGATCCTGCACGGTCTCGACCAGCGTGCGCGGCGCCACCCGGTCGGGGTCGAAAGCGATAGCCAGCCGCCCGGTGGACAGGGCCAGCCGCGCCTCGCTGACACCGGCAATGGCCCGCAAGCCACGCTCGATCTTGCCCATGCAACCCGCACAGCGCGCGCCCTGCACCAGCAATTCCAGCCGCGCGGCCCCATCGACAGCACGTTGCACGAAGGCCTGCGGGTCACTCACCGGGGTGCCGGGCGCTGGCGCCTCCAGTGCAGCTTCGGCACGCGGCAGACCGGGACAGCCGCGTGCGTCGGTCAGGGTGGGGGCAAGGGTATCGGTCATGTCAGGCTACCGCAACGACACGCGGGTTTCGGCCTTGAACGGCGCGTCACCGTCGCGCGTGGCCTCGACCGCAAACAACCAGCGCCCGGGTCCCAGCCGGTCCACCCCGGCGACGTATTCGCCGGGTGCTTCCTCGGAGAAGGTGAGCGGCCTGTCCTGCCCGTCGGATGTGGGTCGCCCGACCAGCCCGGTCATGGCCACACCGGTCACAGGGTCTCCTGCGGCATCGCGCAGACTGGCAGTAAACCGGGCATCGCCGCCAGCACCACGCGCCATCGACAGTTTCATGGTCCAGCCCTGGGCGGCCTGCACGTGGTTGGCGGCAATCTGCTCGTTGAAGCGCAGGCCTTCCATATAGGCGTGATCACTCTCGCCAGAGAAGGTCTTCAGCGCCAGCGTGATGAAAGTGGCATTCACCGCAATGATCACCCCGAACATGGCTGCAAAGATCGCGAACACATGCCAACCCTTCAGAATCCGGACTGGACGTGCCGGATCGGGGCGCAAGGGGTGGGCAAGTGCGGTCATGTCAGGGTTCCCTTCAGTTTCGGGCAAAGAACATGGAGCGGCTGCGGGCGGACTTGCCGTCAACCTGCGACTCCACCACCAGTGTCAGATCCACAGAATTGCCGGTGACCCGCGCCGGGTCGGCCACCAGGAACACCCGGGCGCTGGAAGTGCCGCCTGCCGGGGCCTTCAGGGTCAGCACACCATTGGGCACGGGGCCATCCAGGTTACTCAACATAGCACCATTCAGCCCCTCGAACTGGGCCGAATAGGTCTGGTCCAACTCGGTCTTGTTGACCACCTTGATGGTGTAGGCATTGCGCACCTTGCCGTCGGAGAGCTGGACAAACAGCGGGGCCCGGTCCCGGATCACATTGACCGTCATCGTGGTGCGCAGCAGGAGCGAGCCCAGCAGCACGGCACTGATCGCCACCAGCAGACCGGCATAAAACACCGTGCGGCCCCGGATGAAGTTCCACTGGTTCTTCTGGCCAGCGGCGCGACGCTCCATGTTCTTTTCGCTGTCATAAGCGATCAGGCCGCGCGGGCGGCCCACCTTGTCCATGATCTCGTCGCAGGCATCGATGCAGAGCGCGCAATTGATGCACTCGATCTGCAACCCGTCGCGGATGTCGATGCCGGCCGGGCAGGCCGCCACACATTGCTTGCAGTCTATGCAATCACCGCGCCCGTCCCAGGTCTCGTTCTTCTTGTGCGGCCCGCGCGGATCGCCACGGTCATACAGATAGGTCACCGAGAGTGATTCATTGTCCAGCATTGCGCCCTGGATGCGCGGCCAGGGGCACATGTAGGTGCAGACCTGCTCGCGCATTGTTCCGGCCAGCGCATAGGTGGTGAAGGTCAGAAGGCCTGCAAAACCATAGGCCGACAGCGGCGCCTGGCCGGTGAAGAAGCCTTTGAACAGGGTTGGTGCGTCGTGAAAGTAGGCCACGAACCAGCCACCGGTGGCCAGCGCGATCACCAGCCAGATTGCGTGCTTCAGACCCTTCTTCCAGGCCTTCTCGAAACTCATCGGGGCCCGGTCCAGCCGGATGCGCTGGTTGCGATCACCCTCGATGGCGGTTTCCACCGCGATATAGAGATCGGTCCAGACGGTTTGCGGACAGGCAAATCCGCACCACACCCGACCAAACAAGGCGCTGGCCAGAAACAGCGCCACCGCCGACAGGATCAGGATACCCGAAACGATATAGAAATCCTGCGGCCACAGATCGACCGGACCGAGATAAACCCGCAGACCGGGAAAATCGACCAGCACCATCTGGTCGGGCGCGGCGCCGGGCCGGTCCCAACGCAGGAACGGCACCGCGTAGTAGATCGCCAGAAATACGATCATCGAGACCCATTTGATCGTGCGCCAGGTGCCCTTGACCGTCTTGGGATAGATTTGCTGGCGCTTCTCATAGAGTTCGCGGGACTTGGCGGCGTTCACCGCATCGACGTTGGCGCGCGCGATGCCATCAAACGCTTCCACCGGTTGGGATGGAGCGGACTTCTTGTCGATCAGAGTTGCCATGTCGGCCATCGTGCATCTGCTTCCCGCAGGAGAAAGACCCGCGCGACCGGGGAGGAGAAAGCCGCGCGGGGTATGGTGTATGGCGGTTTCAGCACCCCTTCAGGTGCCTCCGCCCAGCGAATGGACGTAGACAGCCACCGCCCGGACCTGTGACGGGCTCAACCGGTCGCCGAAAGCTGGCATCACGCCGCCCCGGCCTTCGTAGATCTGGCCGCTGATGTCAGCCTTGGTCGGGCCATAGAGCCATTCGGCATCGGTCAGGTTCGGTGCCCCAAAGGTCGGGTCGCCCTTGCCATCGGCGCCATGGCAGCTGACGCAATTGGTGGCGAACAATTCGGCCCCTCGGGTGGCCGCTGCCCGGTTCACGTCCTGGGTGTGCGACAGGCTCCAGACGAACTCGGTGAGGTCGCTGATCTGCGCGGCCTGCAGCATGCCGTCGCGGCCATAGGCGGGCATCATGGAAAAGCGCGCTTCATCCTTGCCCGACCGGATGCCGTGCTGCAGCGTGGCGTGAATGCCATCCACAGTGCCATCCCACAGCCAGACATCGTCCACCAGGCTGGGGTAGCCCTTCGCCCCCTGCCCGCCTGCACCATGGCAGGTGGAGCAATTGTCGTTGAACACCGCCTTGCCGGCTTCCATGGTGAATTGCATCAGGTCCGCATTGGAGCCGACTTGAGCCAATGGGGTGGCATCCAGCTGGGTGAACATCGGGGCGCGGGCAGTTTGCAGGCCGGTCAGTTCGGAGGCCACATTGGCCCGGTCGGAGTGGCCGCGCAAACCCGTGGTGTAGGAGTTCCACAAGGGCCAGGCCGGCATGGCAACCCAATAGACCACGGCCCAGACAATCGTGGCATAGAATACCAGCACCCACCAGCGTGGCAGCGGATTGTCCAGTTCACGGATGCCATCCCATTCGTGACCGGTGGTTTCGACGCCCGAGACGTCATCGACTTCACGCTTGGCCATTGGTCTTGTCTCCAATGCTCGCTTCGCCCGACAGCATGTCATCCGACATCAGCGGCATGTGGGCGGCCTTGTTGAACCTGGCCTTGTTGGAGGGCCAGAATGTGTAGATGCAGACGCCTGCGAACACGGCGGCGAAATAGACAACGCCACTGGTCTGGGCGAAGGAGGCGAGGGCTTCATACGTCATGGTCGGGCCTCTTCAGCGCAGGTTTTCAGCTTTTTCAGGCTCGTAGGTCGAGAAATCGACCATCGTGCCCAGCACCTGCAGATAGGCCACCAGCGCGTCCATCTCGGTCACCCTTTTGGGGTCGCCATCGAAATCGCGGATGTTGACGTCTGCGCCGTAGCGTTCCTCGACACCGGCCGTGTCGCCCATCGGGTCGGCCTGGGCCAGCAGGTCGCGGGCGGCATTCTCGATGGAGGCCTCGGTGTAGGGAACACCCAGACGGGCATTGGCCAGCAGGTGCTTGTCAATATGCCTCGTGTCGACCTCGTTGTCGGCGAGGAAGGCGTAGGGCGGCATGATCGATTCGGGCACCACCGAGCGCGGATCGCGCAAGTGCTGGACCTGCCAGGCGTCAGAATACTTGCCACCGACGCGGGCAAGGTCGGGTCCGGTGCGCTTGGAGCCCCACTGGAAAGGCCGGTCATACATGCTCTCGGCAGCAAGGCTGTAGTGACCGTAACGCTCCACCTCGTCGCGCAGCGGACGGATCATCTGGGAGTGGCAGGTGTAGCACCCCTCCCGGATGTAGACGTTGCGCCCGACCAGTTCGAGTGGCGTGTAGGGGCGGACCCCGTCCACTTCCTCGATGGTGGAATCGATCTTGAACAGAGGGGCGATTTCGATGAGGCCACCAATCGAGATCACAACCAGGATGCCGGCAACCAGCACCATCGTGTGACGTTCGAAGACCCCGTGGTTTTTCAACAGCATTGGAGGATTCCTTCTGGTTGCGGGGTCACTCGGCAGGCGCCAGTGAGGGTTGCGCCATGGCGGGGGTCTCGTCGGCGACTTCGGAGGCACGCACGTCACCCTTTGCCGTCTTCCAGAGGTTCCAGGCCATCACACAGGCACCAGCCAGGAACAGGAGCCCGCCAAAGGCCCGCACGATGTAGTAAGGCTGCATGGCGTCCACGGTCTGGACGAACGAGTATTCGAGGAACCCGAACTCGTTGTAAGCCCGCCACATCAGGCCTTGCATGATCCCCGACACCCACATCGCGGAAATGTAGAACAGGATGCCAATGGTGGAGAGCCAGAAGTGGGTCTCGACCAGCTTCAGCGAGTAGAGCCGTGCCCGGCGCCACAGCCACGGCGTCAGGCAGTAGAGCGCGCCGAACGACACCATGGCGACCCAGCCGAGGGCACCGGAGTGCACGTGGCCGATTGTCCAGTCCGTGTAGTGCGACAGCGAGTTCACCGCCCGGATCGACATCACGGGGCCTTCAAACGTGCTCATCCCGTAGAAGGCGAGCGAGGCGACCAGCATCCGCAACACCGGATCGGTGCGCAGCTTGTCCCAGGCGCCCGACAGGGTCATCAGGCCGTTGATCATGCCACCCCACGAGGGCATCCACAGGATGATCGAGAAGGTCATGCCCAGGGTCTGCGCCCATTGCGGCAGGGCCGTATAGTGCAAGTGGTGGGGACCGGCCCAGATGTAGACGAAGATCAAGGCCCAGAAGTGGACGATCGACAACTGGTAGGAGAAGACCGGACGGTCAGCCTGCTTCGGAATGAAATAGTACATGATCCCGAGGAAGCCGGCGGTCAGGAAGAAACCCACGGCATTGTGGCCGTACCACCATTGGGTCAGCGCGTTCTGCACGCCAGAGAACAGTGGATAGCTCTCCTTCGACCATGGCGAAATCGGCAGACCGGCATTGTTGACCAGGTGCAGCACCGCAATGGTGACGATGAACGCCAGGTAGAACCAGTTGGCCACATAGATATGCGGCTCCTTGCGCTTCCACAGCGTGCCCAGGAACACCAGCAGATAGGCCACCCAGACGACAGTCAGCCAAAGATCGGTGAACCATTCCGGCTCGGCATATTCCTGCCCGGCGGTGACCCCGGTGAGGTAGCCAGAGGCCGCTGCCACGATGAACAGCTGATAGCCGCACAGCACGAACCAGGGCAGGATGCCGCCAAACAGGCGGGCCCGGCTTGTGCGTTGCACCACGTAGAAACTGGTGGCCAGAAGCACGTTGCCACCGAACGCAAAGATCACCGCGCTGGTGTGGATCGGGCGCAGGCGGCCAAAGTTCAGGAAGCCGAATTGCTCGAAGTAGAGCTGCTTGGGAAACGCCAGCTGGGCGGCAATCACCACGCCCACCAGCATGCCGACAATCCCCCAGAATGTGGACAGGCCGACACCCCATTTGATGATGCTGTCATTGTATCGGGTCTCGTCCACGGCCAGATGGCCCTTGGACCCGGCAATCGCCAGACCGAACAGGCCGAGCACGAAGCCCGTCCCGTAGATCCAGCCCTGCGCGCGCATTTCAGGCTCATAGCCCAGCGCGGCAACCGCCATGGCCCAGATCAGGCCAAGGCCGCAAACAACTGCTGCAAAGATAACGTCCGGACGTTGCCCGGGGATGCCATATCCCTTGAGTGTGCCGGACCCGGTTGATTGCACAGCCATATGTGCCACCCCCATGGTTGGATTGTTCCTGGAGGTGGGTCTGCACCAGCGTTTACCGGCTGGTTCAGACACGAGAACGGACCCGAACAGACCGGCCCCACGTCCAGGATTGGACCGGGGTTTGTTCGCACGTGACATGCGTTTACGGCAGTTGACGGTGTGTCGCGCGGCATGCTGACGCAGGGCCTGACGCTGGCGTCATTTTTGCAGAGTGCGCGGTCTGGTCGCATCGACCCACAGTCTTGCAGGCGCTTAGATCAATTCGCGTTTTGACGGAATCGTCAAAACTGGAGCAAATTGATCAAAATCAAAGGCTTGGTGCACAACTCCGTTTCCGTGGAAACGAAACGTGCACGAGGCTTTGCCTGCACTCTGGCCGCGAAGTCCGGTCGTCGGCCCCGCTGCTGCAAAGGATCACCGTCATGAACGCCCTGCCCATGCCCTCAGCGCACGCAGCCCGACCGCAGCCACTGTCGGCTACAGTCAGGACCGATTGGGTCAAGGTGGCCGAAGTCGCTGCATGGACCGGACTGGCCGGACTGTGCCTGACGCAGGTGGCCGTTTCGCCCGAGGCATTGCTGGCCCATGCCAGCCGGTGTCTGGACGGGCAGGCTGCCGGGGGCGCAGTTCAGGCGGCCGGGATTGCCACAATCCTGGGCCATTGCGCATGGTGCTGGGGGGCCTTGGGCGCAGCCAGTCTTGCCGCGATCCGGCTGCTTGTCACCGTGCCGGATC
>JALOSP010000304.1 GCA_025458365.1 Hyphomonadaceae bacterium | reverse complement strand
CCCAGAAACTCAAGCCATCGTCTTGGACAGGGCCCGCGGGGATCGCTGTTTCCAGTCCCACGCACGCGCACCACCTGTCCCAATTTGCCTTTGAACCACAGAAACCGCCCGATGGCGAGGGGGCCAGCCGCAGTCAGTCGCTCCCACAGTGCTGGCATCTTTCCTCTCCGCCTGCCAACCGCTAGTCATTGTGCACCGTGTCCTCAGGTCTGCCGCTTTCCTCGCCCTCCCGTCATGTGCCTGCTCCTGGCGCGGCACCGGTCACGTGGTATCACGGCGATGCTGTCCGCAAGCATCCCCCATCCCCACCACTCGAAGGCCGCGTGCTGGCCGACGTTGTGGTGATCGGCGCAGGGTTCACCGGCCTGTCTGCTGCGCTGGATCTGGCACTGGCGGGACACAAGGTCATCGTGCTGGAGGCTGCCGAGGTTGGCGCCGGGGCGTCAGGCCGCAATGGCGGACTGGTCTGTTCGGGGTGGCGCCAGGATCAGGCATGGTTCGAAAAGACGCTGGGGCTGGAGGCGGCGCAGGCACTCTGGCAGATTGCAGAGGACGCAAAGGCCGACCTGGTTGGTCGGGCTTCATCGCTGGGCATCGATATCGACTGGGCGCCCGGCCTGCTCAGTCTGGCCCACGCGCGCTCGACCCTCGCATGGCTCGATGATGATGCGGCCCTGTTGTCTGCCCGCTATGGACAGGGCGGGGTGCTGACCCGGCTGGACCGGGCTGATGTGGCGGAGGCGACAGGCACAAGCGTTTATCACGGTGGCTGGCGCGATGATGGTGCTGGCCGGATCCAGCCACTGAAGCTGCTTTATGGTCTGGCAGACACTGCAACGGCTGCCGGGGCCACAATCCACGAAAGGTCGCGTGTCGTCAGTCTGGGCGGTCGAAGTGCCGGGCGCACAGCCGTCACCACCGACTGCGGTGCCGAAGTGCGGGCCCTTGACGTTCTGGTCTGTGGCGATGCCTATCTGGAGGGTGTGTGTGCACCGGCAGAAGCCCGCGTCATGCCAATTGGCAGTTTCGTTGTGGCCACCGAACCGCTCGACCCGGCTCTGGGGATCATGGCTGGCGCGTCGGGCGGCATGGATACGAGGTTCGTCGTGAATTACTTTCAGAAGACTGCCGACGGCCGTCTGATCTTTGGCGGAGGCGAAAAGTACACGCCCGGCTGGCCGGGGGACATCGCCGGTTTCGTGCGCGGGAATCTGGGCAAAGTCTTCCCCGCGCTCAAAGATGTCCACTTGACCCATGCCTGGGCCGGGGCGGTCGGCATCACGCCGCAACGCCTGCCCTGGCTGCGCGAGATCTCGCCAGGTGTGCTGGTATCTGCCGGTTATTCTGGTCAGGGCGTCGCACTGGCTCCTTACTTCGGGAGGCTTCTGGCCCAGGCCGTCATCAACCGCAGCGGTTTTGCCGACGTTCTGGGAAAGCTGCCGGTCCCGGCTTTTCCCGGTGGGCGGCTGTTGCGCTGGCCATTGCTGACGGCGGCGCTCAACTGGTACGCACTGCGCGACAGGCTGGCATGAAACTGCCCAAAGCCCGCCTTTTCAACGCCGCATTAACCGTAAACAGACAGAAGGAGGATCCAGTCTGGGGACTGTCGTGGTTCCGGAGGACCTCCGTCATGCGTACCAATACACTGCCGTTCTGTCTTCCCGCCCTTGTTGCCGTGGTTTCCGCCGTGTGTGGCCCGGCGCTGGCGCAAGATGTTTCGAGCTCAACCCTGCCGCCGCTGAACGCTTCAACCGATGCAGGTGCAGCCACCCAGGCGGCTGAAACCCGCGCGGCTGTCGAAGATGCATCGACCTTTGACGAGCAGGAAATCATCGATGCCGCCTCTGCCTTCTTTGGCGAGACGTCGGCTGCTGTCGGTCAAGCCGTTCAGCGGGTGTTCGTCGATCAGGGTGAACCGGTGGGCTATATCGAGGGTCGCGAGTTTGCTGCAGCAATTGGCGGTGGCCTGCGCTATGGGCGTGGAACGCTGATCATGAAGGACGGGCAGCGACGCGAAGTCTTCTGGCAGGGACCGTCGATCGGCTTTGATACGGGCGCCAATGCGTCGCGGGTATTCACTCTGGTCTATGATCTTGGCAACGCTGACGGGATCTACCGGCGCTATCCCGGTGTGGAAGGCGCGGCCTTTTTCGTTGCGGGCCTGTCGGTCACCTACCAGCGTGCCGAAGGGGTGACACTGGCCCCGATCCGCACAGGCGTCGGCATGAGGGCGGGTGTGAATGCAGGCTACACGGCCTATTCCATGAACCGGCGCTGGTTCCCGTTCTGATGCACATTTCGTTTCCTTGGAAACGAAATGTGCGCCAGGCCTTTGGACTTGATCAATTTGCTTGCGTTTAGGTGTTTCAGTCTCAAGGCGAGTTGATCCAAGTCCTCATAGACCAGGGTCGGCGTTGATTGCTTTTGGCCGCTTGGCCAGCAGGGTCCGGGTCATCACGCTCATCACCAGAAGCCCGTCGACATCCATCACCTCGTGGCTGGCCACCAGCACGCCTTCGCGATCGTTCCGGTCCTCGGTGGCGAGGAAGGCCAGCCGCACCGTGAGTTCATCGCCGGCATAAACCGCGCGATAGTAGCGCAAGGCATCCTGGCCCAATCGCTGCAGGATCGGCCACTCGCGTGTTTCATCAAACAGCATCCGGCGCCACAAGGCATAGATATGGCTCTCGGCAGCCCTGGGGCCGCGCCCTTCACGACCGGGCTCTGAAGCTTTCAGCGGCAGGTGTGGCGCAAACCGCTCGTGGAACAAGGCGATGTCGTCAGCAGTCACGCGTGCTGCGCCGAATTCATAGGTTCGCCCGACGATGATGTCGTCAAACCACCATCCTGGGGTGCGTGCCACCTCTGCCATGCGTGCATCCTTGTTTGGTCTTGCCCCAGTCATTGCCGAATTCGTCGGGCAGTGAAATGGGGCAGGGTGTGGCTTGTTCGGGTCACGCGGCAGAACTTGCCAATTTGCGGGCAAAATCTGCCGGACTGCGGCAGAAAGTGCCGGGTTGGCTCTGGTTCTTCAGTCGTCAGCAACCATGAAATTCCTGATCCATTCGCAGAACTCGGTTCAATTGCGCGGTCTTGGACTTGCTGGTCACCCGACGGGCTCGAAGCGGCCTGCGCGACGAGAACGTCGTGCCACGGGAATGAAAAAGGATCAGAACGATGGTCAGCGTAAACACCA
>JALOSP010000303.1 GCA_025458365.1 Hyphomonadaceae bacterium | reverse complement strand
ATCCCGGTCAATACTGCCGGCTGCTATGTTCCCGGCGGGCGTTATGCGCACGCCGCCTCCGCGATCATGAGCGTGTGCACCGCCAAGGTGGCCGGTGTGCCCAACATCATCGCAACGTCGCCCGCACACAAGGAAGCAGGCATCAACCCAGCCATCCTGCACACCATGAAGCTGTGTGGAGCAGATACCGTGCTGGCCCTCGGTGGTGTGCAGGGAATTGCGGCCATGGCCTTCGGTCTGTATTCCGCCAAGCCTGCCGACGTGATCGTGGGCCCGGGCAACCGGTTTGTCGCCGAGGCCAAGCGGACCCTGTTCGGCCGCATCGGTATCGATGTGGTGGCAGGTCCGACCGAATCGGCCATCATTGCCGACCACACCGCTGATGCAAACCTGGTGGCGGCCGATCTGGCGGGGCAGGCCGAGCATGGCCCGGATTCTCCCGTGTGGCTGTTCACGTCTTCGCGCGAACTGGGCGTGAAGGTGATCGACCTCATGCCTTCCGTTATCGCCGCCTTGCCCGAACCGGCGCGCAGCGCGGCCACCGCCGCCTGGCGTGACTATGGAGAGGTGGTTTTGGTCGGTAGTCCTGAGGAGATGGTCGAGATCAGCGACGAGTACGCGCCAGAGCATCTGCAGGTGTTCGCCCAGGATCTGGATTGGTGGCTTTCCCGGCTGACCAACTATGGGTCACTGTTCCTGGGTGAAGAGACCACGGTGGCCTATGGCGACAAATGTGCGGGACCCAACCATATCCTGCCGACACGGGGCGCTGCCCGGTACTCGGGCGGCCTGAGCGTGGGCAAGTTCATCAAGACTGTGACCTACCAGCGGCTCACCCGCGGCGCCAGCCGCGAAGTGGGGCAGGTGGCGGCCCGCATCTCGCGCCTGGAGGGCATGGAGGGCCATGCGCGCACCGGCGATATCCGGTTGCGCAAGTACTTCCCACAGGACTCGTTCGAACTGGGCACGCTCGCGGGCCACCAGCATTGACCAGACCATGGCTGCATCCCTCACGCCGCCTGCCGAGCTCAAGCCGCTGGACGGCCTTTGGTTCGGCAAGGACCTGAGCACGCCCGAGCCGATTCCGGAAGCGGCGATCGAGCGTGCCGTGGCTCTGATGCGCGGCGGACGGCTGCATCGCTACGGTGAGCAAGGCTCCAGCGATCCGGAACCGTCGCTGCTGGAGCAGGAATACGCAGCCTACGTGGGCAGCCGGTATTGTGTGGCCGTCAGTTCCTGCGGCGCGGCCATGTTCATCGCGCTCAAGGCGGTGGGCGTGAAAGCCGGCGACAAGGTGCTGACCAGCACCTTCACCTTGGCGCCGGTGCCCGGCGCCATTGCCCACGCCGGTGCGCAGGCCGTGCTGGTGGATACCACCGCAGACTATCTGACCGATCTGGCCGATCTTGAGCGCAAGGCCGGCAGCAGTGGCGCCAAGGTGTTCCTGCTGTCGCACATGCGTGGCCATATCCCCGACTTGCAGGCGGTGCGGACGATCTGCGACCGGCACGGCATCGCCGTCATCGAGGATTGCGCCCACACCATGGGTGCCAAGTGGGACGGGCGGCACACCGGCACTTGGGGCAAGGTGGGCTGTTTCAGTGCCCAGACCTACAAGCACATCAATTCGGGCGAGGGTGGTCTGCTGGTGACCGACGACGATGATGTGGCGGCGCAGGCAATCCTGATGTCGGGCTGCTACATGATGTATGACCAGCACCTTCTCAAGCCGAGTGCAGCGGTTTTCGAGCGCTGGAAGTACGTGACGCCGAACTTCAGCATGCGCATGTCCAACTTGGCAGCTTGCCTGTTGCGGCCCCAGATCGGTCAGTTGGCCGACCGGGCGCGGCGCTGGAATCACGTGTATGCCATGCTGGCAGTGGAATTGGGCAAGGCGGCACACCTGTCAGTACCCGCACGCGATCCAAGGGAAGAGTTCGTAGCGAGTTCGATTCAATTCACGCTCGACTTCACGCCGGCGCAGATCGATCGCTTTCTGAAGGAATGCACGCGGCGTGGCCTGTACATCAAGTGGTTTGGAGCGCCCGCGCCGGTCGCTTTCACCAGCAACTACGAGCATTGGCAGTACATCGACCAGGAGCCCGATCTGCCGAATTCGAAAGCAGTGCTCAACCAACTGTTCGACCTGCGCACGCCGGTGTCCCTGACGGACGAAGACTGTGTGCTGATCGGTCGGATCGTCTCCACCGCCTGCGCGCTGGCTGCAGAGGACTGAAAGTCCCGATCCCGTTCATTCAAACGACAACACAGAGGCGACCATGAAACTGACCCATTTCCCCCGCGTCCACATCACGCACGGCCCGACACCGCTGGAGTTCATGCCGCGCCTGACGGAAGCCCTTGGCGGCCCGAATCTGTACATCAAACGCGATGACTGCACCGGGCTGGGCTCGGGCGGCAACAAGACGCGCAAACTCGAGTTCCTGATGGCGGACGCCGTCAAGCACGGTGCGGACACCATCATCACGCAGGGTGCCACGCAGTCGAACCATGCCCGTCAGACCGTGGCCATTGCGGTCAAGATGGGCATGAAGTGCGAGATCCTGCTCGAGGACAGAACGGGTTCGAAAGTTGAGAACTACAAGAAATCAGGCAACGTTTTTCTTGATCAACTGTTCGGGGCTCGGATCCAAGAGGTTCCCGGCGGCACGGACATGAACGCGGCGATGGCCGCTCTGGCAGACGAGTTGCGCGCCAAGGGTCGCAAGCCCTACATCATCCCCGGCGGGGGATCCAACCCGATTGGCGCCCTCGGTTACGTCACCTGCGCGCTGGAGATGGTGAACCAGTTCAACACGCAGGACTTGCGCGTCGACTGCATCGTGCATGCGACGGGCAGTGCCGGCACGCAGGCGGGTCTGGTGGTGGGCCTGGAAGGCACGCGCAGCCAGATCCCCGTGCTGGGTATCGGTGTGCGCGCCGCGAAGGATGCGCAGGAGACGAATGTCTACAACCTCGCCGTCAAGACGGCAGAACTGCTGGGTGTGCCTGGTTCCGTCAAGCGCGAAAGCGTGATGGCCAACTGCGACTATGTCGGCGGTGGCTACGGCGTCCCCACGCCTGGCATGGTGGAGGCCGTCACCCTGGTGGCGCGCCTGGAAGGCATCCTGCTCGACCCGGTGTACTCCGGCAAAGGCATGGCAGGGTTGATCGACCTATGCCGCAAGGGGCACTTCAAGA
>JALOSP010000302.1 GCA_025458365.1 Hyphomonadaceae bacterium | reverse complement strand
CTGGCCCAGAAACCCGTGGGCGCCAGTCACGGCAATGATCCGTCCTGTCAGGGTGGATGTGGTCATGTGTCATCTCCTGCTGAATTGTCACTCGACGCGTGTGCGCGTTGTGCCTAATCGCGGGATGTGGCGCGCCGCAAGCAGGGCGCAAGGGGATTGGGGCAATGTCTGACGGGGTACTCGGTGTGATTGGCGGCTCCGGCCTGTATGATGTGCCGGGCCTGACCGGAGACTGGTGCCAGATCGACAGCCCTTGGGGTGCACCGTCCGATGCCGTGTTTGACGGGGTGCTGGATACGCCGTCCGGCGGGCAGCGCATCGTGTTTCTGCCGCGCCATGGCCGCGGCCATGTGCAGACGCCATCGTCGATCAATTATCGCGCCAATATCGACGTGCTGAAGCGGGCCGGGGTGACGGACATCCTGTCAGTCTCTGCTGTCGGCTCATTGCGCGAGGACGTGCCGCCGGGGGATTTCCTGATCCCCGACCAGTTCATCGACCGGACCTTTGCGCGCGAAAAAAGCTTCTTCGGCCCCGGCATGGTGGGCCATGTGTCGGTGGCCGATCCGGTCTGCCCGGATCTGGCGGCGCTGGCCGCCGGGGCGGCGCGCGCGGCGGGGGCTACGGTGCATGAAGGCGGCACTTACATCTGCATGGAAGGCCCGCAATTCTCCACCCGTGCCGAAAGCCACCTCTACCGGTCGTGGGGCTGTTCGGTTATCGGGATGACCAACATGCCTGAAGCCAAGCTCGCCCGCGAGGCCGAACTGCCCTATGCCACTGTTGCCATGGTGACCGATTATGACTGCTGGCACGAGACCCATGAGGCGGTCGAGGTGTCAGCCATCCTGGAGGTCATGCATGCCAATGCGGCCAAGGCCAGGCAGATGATCGTGGAGCTGGCGCGGCTGCTGGCGGCCCGTCCGCGACGGGTCTCGCCAATCGATACCTGCCTCGACTATGCCCTGGTCACGGCGCCTGAGGCGCGCGATCCGGCCCTGCTGGCCCGGCTGGATGCCGTGGCCGGGCGGGTCTTGAACCGCTGAAGATTTCGCCATGCTGATCCGGACTGAACAGCCCGCCGATGCACTGGCGGTGGAGAGGCTCTATCTGGCCGCCTTCGGGCCGGGCCAGTTTGCCAAGGCCGCCAGCCTGTTGCGGGCTGGCAATACGCCAGTGGGCGATGCCTGCAGGGTGGCCGAAGACGGGGATGGCGCCCTGATCGGCGCCTGTCGCATCTGGCCTCTGGTCAGCGAGGGCGGGCCGTGTGTGCTGCTGGGGCCAATCGCGGTGGAGGCGGCCCGTCGCAAGGATGGGGTGGGTGAGCAATTGGCGCGCGCCTGCCTCGCGGCCTGCGACCGGCTGGGCGTGGCTTGTGTCGTGCTGGTCGGCGACCTCGCCTATTTCGGGAAGTTCGGGTTTGCGGTGGTGCCTGGTGGCACACTCAGCCTGCCTGCACCAGCAGACCCGGCCCGGCTGTTATGGCGCGTGGCAAGTGAAGCCCAATTGCCATCTGGCCTCTTGCGCGCTGCTGGCGGGCGCCTCCGGGCATAAGCCCATCGGGCGCAACCGTTCCCGGCTGCGCCCGACAGGGATTGTGGATCAGAATGTCATCTTGATTTCGGCGCCGACAATCCGCGGCTGGTTGACGAAGCCGGTCAGGTTGTTGAAGTCGATGCCGCCGGTCAGGCGCTGCTCGTCGAGAATGTTGCGGCCATAGGCAGCAAACTCCAGATTGCCAAGTTCATAGCCGACCCGCACGCCGCCTTCCCAGAAGCCGTCTTCGGAGAATTCGACGGATTCATATAGGAAGAAGTTGGTTTCGCCCTTGTAGGCCCAATCCGTCAGCACATAGAACTGGCCGGGGCCGATGTCGCGGCTGTAGCGGGCGCTGAAGTTGGCGGTCCATTCGGGCGCGTTCGGGAACGAATTGCCATTGATCGAAAAACCGCCAGGCGCCACCGGATCGAGCACCGTGCACCCGACCGGACCACCGCAGCCCGGCGAGCGCAGGGTCGGGTCGTCAAACTCGGTCTTGTTGTAGGACAGCGCACCCGACAGGGCCAGCCAGCTGACCGGCAGCCACTGGACTTCAGCCTCGACCCCGCTGCCTTCGCCCATATCGGCATTCAGAAGACGGTTGTTGTTGGTCTGGCCACCCACGGCAGTGATCTGCATGTCTTCGATCACGTAGGTATAGATCGACACATCAGCCCGCAGGGTGCGGTCGGTGCTGATGAACTTCACGCCGCCTTCGAGCGAGGTCAGGGTTTCGGACTCGGCCGCCGTGATCTGCGGTGGCGGGAACAGCACGCGGCCCTGGAACGACGGTGCCCGGTAACCCTGGGCCAGCCTTCCATAGACATTGGTGGTTTCGGTCAGTTCGTAAACCGCCGACAGATCGAAGGTAAACCCGTCGTCAGAGCGGCTGACCCGGGTCAGCGGGAATGCCGCCAGACCGCCACGCGCCGTGATGGTCTTCTCATCATTGGAATAACGGGCGCCACCGGTGACGCTCAACCGGTCGCCGAACTCCCAGGTGGCAGAGCCGAACAGGGCCCAGCTGCTGGTGTCCTGGGTCTGCTGGGCTGCCGCGAAAGTCGTGCCGCCGAGGAAGGTGTCGACGGTCAGGTCTTCCTCGAACAGATAGAGGCCACCTTGCCAGGACACGGGGCCTGAACCGTTCGACGACAGGCGGATTTCCTGGGTCAGCTGGGTGTGGTCGGGAATGCCGTCGGCAGTATCCGCCGGGAACGGGATGAAGCCGGGGCCATCCGTCAGGCTGCCACCATCGATGTCGCCACGCCCGAGGAACTCCACGCTTTCATAGCCGGTCACCGAGGTCAGCGTCACACCGCCGAAATCATAGTCGAGACGCAGGACCGCGCCGAGCGAGTCCAGCTCCTGATTGTTGCCGCCACCGCCATCATAGGTCACGCGGTCGCTGACGAAATTGCTGTTCAGGCCGCGGCGGCCGCGCGTCATCACATTGGCCCGGAACAGTTGGCTGGTGCCGTCAAACTCGCGGCCATGGACATTGAGCAGGGCCGAAAACGCGTCAGTCGGCGTCCACAGGCCTTGAACGCGCCATGCAAAGTCGGTGAATCCGCCAAATTCCACGGCTTCAGGGGTCGGCACAGTGTTGCGGACCCAATCGTCCTGGGTTTGGAACAGGCCCGAGAAGCGCAGTGCCAATGTATCACTCACCG